>JAUXOH010000236.1 GCA_030682505.1 Candidatus Didemnitutus sp.
GGCCGGCCGGAATCGCGTCCGCAGTTTTCCATCGTCACCCCCTCCTTCCAGCAGGCAACGTTCCTGCCGGAAACCATGAGCAGCGTGCTCGAGCAGCCGGGCGTGATCTGTCATTATGTGGTGCGCGACGGCGGGTCGACCGACGGCAGCGCCGAACTGATCAGGAAGTTTGCGCCGCGCCTGCACGCTTGGGCCAGCGAGCCCGATCGGGGGCAGGCTGACGCCATCGCCACGGGGTTCGCGCAAACCACCGGCGGACCGAATGACATCATGGCGTGGCTCAATTCCGACGATTTCTACCTGCCCGGGGCGCTCGGCTTTGTCGCCGACTACTTTGCGGCCCACCCTGAGGTGGACGTCCTCTATGGCAACCGGATCGTGGTCGACGAGGAATCCCGCGAAATCGCCCGCTGGTTCCTGCCAGCGCACGATCGCACCGTCCTGCACCTGAATGATTTTGTCCCCCAGGAAACCCTCTTCTGGCGCCGGCGAATCTGGGACAAGGTTGGGGGACTCGACACCTCATTCAAGTTCGCCGTCGACTGGGACCTGCTCCTGCGGTTCTCGACCGCCGGGGCGCGGATTGTGCGGGTGCCTTACTTCTTGGCCTGCTTCCGCTCGCATGCCGCCCAGAAAACGGCCGCAGTCATGCACAGCACGGGCCAGCGCGAGATCACCCTCCTGCGCGAGCGGACCCAAGGACGCAAGTTCCCTGCTCACGAGATCGAGGGTCATCCGCTGCTCATGCGCTACCTGCGCCGCAGTGCCTTCCTCGAATTCCTTTGGCGGATCGGCCTCCGCCTTCCTTGAATTCAACGCGCGCGCGGGGTTGATTTTATCGGCCGGTCCGTGATTAATACGATCAGCATGCAGCTCTCCATCGTCGTCCCGGTCTACAAGGAGGAGAAAAACATCCCCGAGTTTCTCCGGCGGCTGCAACCCATTCTGGCCCCGATTGCCGCGGATTATGAGATCATTTTCTCCCTCGATCCGTCACCGGACCGCACCGAGGAGGTCATCCTCGAGCACCGCGCCGCGGACGAGCGGATCAAGCTCCTGAAGTTTTCCCGCCGCTTCGGCCAGCCGATGGCCATCTTGGCCGGTCTGGAGTATTCGCAGGGCGACGCGGTCATCGTGATGGACGTTGACCTGCAGGATCCGCCGGAACTTGTCACGGAAGTCGTGGCGAAGTGGCGCGAAGGTTACGACGTCGTCCTGCCCCAACGCCGGCAACGAACGGGTGAGCCCTGGCTCAAACGACTGGTTTCACATGTGGGCTACCGGGTCATCAACCGGGTGGCCGATGTCCAGATTCCACCCAACACGGGGGATTTTCGGCTCATGTCCCGTCGCGTGGTCAACGAAGTGCTTCGCTTGCGCGAGACCCATGGATTTCTGCGCGGCATGGTCGCGGTGGTGGGCTTCAAGCAATGCCTGCTCCCCTTTGACCGACCTCCCCGGCACAGCGGTGCCACGCACTACAACCGATTCCTCGGCTCGCTGCGCATCGGCTTCAACGGCATTTTCTGTTTCAGCACCTATGCCCTCCAACTCAGCACCATGCTGGGCTTCGTCATCGCTGGTTTTTCCTTCCTGTTGATGGCGATTTACCTCTTCTACAAGTTCATGGGCTGGCAGATCCTCTGGGGTAATCCCACCTTGGTCATTTTGGTTTCCTTCCTCGGCGGCATCCAACTCATCAGCGTCGGCATTCTGGGTGAATACATCGGGCGAATCTACGAGGAGGTTCGCGGGCGACCCCGCTATATTCTGGAGCGCTCCGCGGGCTTTGAACCGCGCTCCTGACCCGCGCCATGCCCACCGCCCTGTGGCCCAAGTCCCTTCCCCCGCTCACGCCCGAGCAGCAGCAGCGCAATCACGAGTTCATGCGCCTCTGGCACGAGGAACTCGCCCGGCGTTCCCGCTACGGTCTCGTCGAACGCTTCAATCACACCTTTCCGGTCCGCCACTCGCCGCCGGGCTTTCGCACCACCCTGGAAATCGGCGCGGGCCTGGGAGAACATCTCGCCTACGAGCGGCTCACCCCCGAGCAGGAGGAGAACTACTATTGCAACGAGTATCGTGAAAACATGGCGGCGGGCATCCGGGAGCGCTTCCCGCGCGTCCGCACGGTCGTCGGCGATTGCCAAGAGCGCATGGACTTTCCCGACGGCCACTTCGACCGGATTCTGGCCATCCACGTCCTCGAGCATCTGCCCGACCTGCCGGCCTGTCTCCGCGAGTTGCATCGCCTGCTGAACAAGCGGACGGGACGGCTGTTGATCGTCATTCCCACGGAAGGCAGCCCCGCCTACGGCCTTGCCCGCAAGCTCTCGGCCGAGCGCCTCTGGTATCGGCACTTCACCGCGCCCTATGAGGAATTCTACCGTCGCGAGCATCTCAACCTCGTGCCGGAGATTCTCGACGAACTTTCCGCGCGCTTCTCCATCGAGCGCCGCTCCTGCTTCCCGCTTCCCTTTCTCCCCTTTGTCTTCTGCAATCTTTGCCTCGGCTACGTCTTGAAGCCGCGACGGAGTGAAAGGGAAAGTGAAAGGGAAACTCACGCGAATGCCTGAATCCTCAAAACTTCACCAGTTCGGGGCCCATCAAAAGGCCCTCGCGCTTTTCGATCTGGTCGTCGGAGACCTTGCCATTCTCGCCCGTGAACCCTCCTGCCAGCGTCTGGCTTCCCAGCAGATCGCCAGCGCTGACTCAATCGCGGCGAACATCGAGGAGGGATATGGTCGCGGCTCTAAACGCGACTACGCCCACTTCCTCATCATCGCCCGCGGTTCCGCGCAGGAAACCCACGGACGTTATGGTCGCCTGAAGCACTGGCTTGCAGCCGATTTGATCGTGCAACGGATTGCGTTATGCGACGAAATCATCGGAATTCTCACAGCCACAATCAGTCGCTTGAGAGAACAAGAAAACTCCTAGGCCGATCTTTCCCTTTCACTCTCACTCTCACTTTCCCTTGCAACACGTTTTTGTCACCGGCGCCGCTGGTTTCATCGGCTCCAACTTTGTCGACCGACTCCTCGCCGACGGCCTCACGGTCACCGGTTGGGACAACCTCTCCACCGGCCAGCTCCGCTTTCTCGAGGGCGCCCGGCGGCATCCGAAGTTCCGGTTCCTCCAGGGCGACAACCTAGACCGGGCCGCGCTGGCCGCCGCCATGAAGGGCACCGATTTTGTCCTGCATTTCGCCGCCAACGCGGACATCAAGGATGGTTGGGCCCACCCGGGAAAGGACCTCGAGCAAAACACGATCGCCACCTTCAACGTCCTCGAGGCCATGCGGGCCAACGGCGTGCGGCGCATCGCGTTCTCTTCCACCGGTTCGGTCTATGGTGAAGCCGAACAGATCCCCACACCGGAGAACACCCCCTTCCCCGTGCAGACTTCCCTCTACGCCGCCAGCAAGGTGGCGGGGGAGACGATGCTTTCTGCTTATGCGGAAGGCGGGCAGATCGACGAGGCCTACATCTATCGCTTCGTGTCCATTCTCGGCGAACGCTACACCCACGGTCACGTCTACGACTTCTACCAACAGCTCCTCGCGCACCCCGACCACCTCCGCGTCCTCGGCGACGGCAAGCAACGCAAGAGCTACCTCTACGTGCAGGACTGCATCGACGCGGTGCTTCACGTGACCCGCGCCGGCACGGCGCGCGATTCCGCCCACCGCACCCAGATCTACAACCTCGGCACTCCCGAGTTCGTCGAGGTCAACCAGAGCATCGGCTATCTGTGCGCCGCGCTGGGGCTGAATCCGCAGCTGGAGTACACCGGCGGGAATCGCGGCTGGATCGGCGACAATCCCTTCATCTTTCTCGACACGGCAAAAATTGCGGCCACCGGCTGGAGACCAAAGCTCTCCATCGAGCAGGGCCTCGGTCACACGCTGCGCTGGCTCCAGGCCAACCGCTGGGTCTATGAGGCGCGCGCGTCCGCCCCCCCCCCCGCGACTTGATGCAGGCGTCCGGCAAATCCTCCCTGACGCGCTGGATGTGGTTGGCCGCCGCGTTGCTCATGCTGGCCGAGTTTCTCGTGTTCGACCGGATGACCTCCCGGCACCACACCGGGATCTATCCCCGCTGGAATGATCAGATCCAGTATCTGACCGAGGCCTACACGGCCTATGAGCAAATGCAGGCGCACGGCTTGGCAGCCGGCCTGAAGTTCTCCCTCGGAAAAACCGCCGTGCAAGGGACCCTGCACGACACGTTCGCGTTATTCGTCTTCTGGCTGGTTGGCTCGGCCTCGCGAAGTGCCGCGCTGAGCTTGAACATGCTGGCCTTCCTCGCGTGGCAGGCGGCCGTCCTCTTCGCGATCCCCCGGGTGAGTGGCTCCCGCGCGCTCGGCTGGATGGGATTCGGTCTCCTGCTTTGCGTCGCGTGGCCCTGGTCGGGCGAGGCCGGATCCGCCGTGGATTTCCGGCTCGATCACGCGGCAATGTGCCTGATGGGCGTAACCTCCTGCGTTGCCCTGTTGACCAACGGCTTTCGTTCCGCGCCTTGGGCAGTCGCCCTCGGTGTCGCGGTCGGAGTTACGCTGTTGGAGAGGTTTCTGACTGGCATTTACTTCGCCGCCTTCTTTGTTGCCACTGCCATCTGGATCCTGATGGGTGAATCCCGTTGGGCCCGTTTGCGTAACCTGCTGCTGGCCGGAGGCGTCGCCACCACCTTGGCCCTGCCGGTTTTCTGGATCAACCGCACCGCCATCCATACCTATTATTGGGTCGGGCATGTCTCCGGTGCAGAAAGCGACGCCCGCTTTCGCGGCTTGGACGTCTGGAACTCGGTCAGTTTTGTCTTCGGTCATCTCCGCGACATGCACCTGGGCTCCTATTTCGGCTGGGTCGTTGTCGCCCTGACCGCGCTGTTGTTGCTCCTGCTCGCCATCTTTCGTCCCAGGCCGGCAGCCGGCCCCGGACGCGACTGGCTTTACTTCGCGTTCGCCTTCTTGCTGGTCCCCGCCGCAGTCCTCGTGCTTCACCGCCAGAAATCCGAATACGTCCTCGGTGTCTTGGTTCCCGGCGTGATCCTGCTCGCGCTCTGGGGTTGGGAAATGATCCGCCGGCGCATCGCTTTCCCCTCGACCGGCCACTGGTCGCAGTATGCCGCTCTGCTGCCTGCCTTGGTCGCGGTGAGCGCCGGGTCGAATTTTTTCCTTCAACGCCAACTCCATCAGCCACACGACCCCGGCTTTCTCACCAGTGCTCGCACCGTCAACCACATCGCGGACACCATTTTTGCGTCCGCGAGAGCACACAACGTAGCCAATCCCTACATTGCCGTGGATCAGGTGGTCGACTACTTGGATGCGCAAATCCTGCAGGTGATCTGCTACGAACGGAAAAAGATCTGGGTCCCCTTCGTCATTCAGTTGCCGAACAGCATTCTGGCCGAAAAAGAAGAGGTTATTTTCTACCGCCTCCAGCTCTGTGACTTCGTGATGCTCACCGACGAGATGGTGGGAGCAGGTCACTGGCCCTATGACCAGCAGATGCGTCGACTCTACCCTGAACTCAAGGCTTGGAGCGACACCCACCTCCGGCTGGTCGATACCTACGCGATCTTTGGACGCCGGATCTCACTTTATCAGAAGAAGGAAATGCCCTGAACTTCCCCGCGCCATGAATCTCACAGTCCTCGGCCTTTGGCATCTCGGTTCGGTCACCGCTGCCTGCATGGCGCGCCACCACCGTGTCTCGGCACTGGATTTCGACGAGGGATTGCTGAACTCAATCCGGTCCGGTCGGGCTCCGCTGCACGAGCCGGGGCTCGACGCCCTGCTCGCCTCCGGCCTTGCCAGCGGCCAGTTGACCGTCACGGGCAACGCCGCCGACGTCGCGACCGCCGACGTTCTCTGGGTTTGCTTCGACACTCCGGTCGATGCCGATGATCGCTCCGACATTGAGGGAGTGCTCGCGCGCCTCGAACGCGTCCTGAGCTTCCTGCGGCCGGGCACGGTAGTGCTCCTTTCCTCCCAACTTCCGGTCGGCACCTGCGCTCGCCTGGCAAGCCAGCATCCGTCCCTTCAAATCGCCTGTTCGCCGGAGAACCTCCGTCTCGGCAAGGCCATTGAGGCATTTGAGAAGCCGGCGCGCATCATTGTCGGGGCACCGGCCGCTGCCCGTCCCTTGTTGGAATCCCTGCTGGCTCCACTGGGCGCGCCTGTCCTGTGGATGCGAACTCAGTCCGCGGAGATGGTGAAGCATGCGCTCAATACCTTCCTCGCCCTGTCCGTCGCCTACATCAATGAGATCGCGGCGTTGTCCGAAACGGTCGGCGCCGACGCTCAGGAGGTCGCCGCCGGCTTGAAGAGCGACCCGCGCATCGGTCCGCGCGCCTACCTCAGCCCGGGCGGGCCGTTCGCCGGAGGCACGCTGGCCAGGGACGTCGTGACACTGACGAACCTCAGTCAGTCGCAGGATCTGGCATTGCCGCTCATCCCCGCCATCAAACAGAGCAATGATCTTCATCGCGGCTGGGCCCTGCGAAAGCTCCGGGCTGCACTCGGCCACACCCCCCGGCCGGTCGTGGCGGTCTTGGGTCTGGCCTACACGCCCAACACCAGCACCCTGCGGCGCAGCGCCGCGGTCGAACTCTGCCGCCAACTCCTCGCCGACGGTATCAGGGTGCGCGCCTTCGATCCGCTCATTCGCACCGCTGATGCCGACCACCGGGATCTCCCGCTTTCGCTTTCCGCCGCCGACGCCCTGAACGGTGCCCACGCTGCAATCATTTGCACCGAGTGGCCCGAGTTTCGCGACTACGCGTGGCCAGCGCTGCTCGCGAGCATGGCCCGGCCCATCGTGGTCGATCCAAGCCGCCTCGTTGAGAAAGCGGTCGCCGCGACGCCCGGGGTGGTCTATCTCACCGTCGGACGCCCATGAAACTTTCCGGACTCAACACCCTCATCACCGGCGGCAGCCAAGGACTCGGGCGCCATCTCGTTGAAGCCTTCCTCGCGGAGGGCGCCAACGTTGTCTTCTGCGCCCGCACCGCGGCCGATGTCGCGCAAACCCAGATCGAGCTGAACAGCCAGCTCCAACCCGGCCAGCAATTGATCGGCCAAACCTGCGACATCGCCGATCCTGCCAGTGTCGCCGCTCTTTTTGCCCGCACGGCGCATCTCGGGCGCCTGCACGCCGTCGTCAACAATGCCGGAATTTACGGGCCGATCGGTCCAACCGAGGACCTGACTCTCGCGGAGTGGACCCAGGCGTGGCAGGTCAACGTCACGGGCACGCTGCTCGTCTGCCAGCACGCCATCCGCGCGATGAAGACGCACGGTGGCGGAAAGATCATCAACATCTCCGGGGGCGGAGCGACCAATCCGATGCCCCGTTTCGCCGCCTACGCCGCCACCAAGGCCGCGGTGGTGCGCTTGACCGAAACCTTGGCCGAGGAATACCGCGCCAACCACATTGACGTAAACGCCATCGCGCCCGGTGCGCTGCGCACCCGGCTCACCGCGCAGGTGCTCGCGGCCGGCCCCGAGCTCGCCGGAGCGGATTTTTTTGCCAAGAACAAGAAATGGAGCGATGAGGGCGCGGCCGACCCGAAGTTGGCCGCCGCCTTGGGTGTTTTTCTCGCCAGCAGCGCGAGCGACGGGATCACCGGCAAACTCATCAGTGCCCAGTGGGACCCGTGGAAGGAACCGGCGAAGTTCCGCACCCTTGCAACCGGCGACGTCTACACGCTGCGCCGCATCGTGCCGGAAGATCGCGTGAAAAATTTCCCGACCTGATGGCCGCCGCGCTTCAATATGCCATCGTGGGCTGCGGTCTCATCGGGCGGAAACGCGCCGCCAGTCTCCAGCCGGGCCAGCTGCGTTATGCCTGCGATTTGGACGCCGCTCGCGCTGCCGAGCTGGCAGCAACCCACCCCGGCGCCCGCCCGCTCACGGAATTCACCGCGGCCCTGAACGACCCGGCCGTTGCTGCCGTCATTGTCGCCACGCTCAATGCCGCTCTGGCGCCGCTCGCGCTCGCCGCCGTGCGCGCGGGCAAGCACGTCCTGCTCGAAAAACCCGGCGCGCTCAACGCCGTCCAGTTGCGCGCGGTTGCCGACGCGGCGGCGCAAACCGGAGTCAAGGTGCGGATCGGCTACAACCACCGTTTTCACCCCGCCCTGCAGCAAGCACGCGAACTGGTCGACGCCGGCGCGCTCGGTCCGCTGATGTTCCTCCGCGGTCGTTACGGCCACGGCGGACGCACTGGCTACGATCGCGAGTGGCGCGCCGACCCGAAGCTTTCCGGCGGCGGCGAACTCATCGATCAAGGCGTTCACCTGATCGACCTCGCCAGCTGGTTTCTCGGCGACTTTTCCACGGTCGAAGGACACGCGGCAACGTATTATTGGGACATGCCCGTCGACGACAACGCCTTCCTTTCCCTGCGCACCAGCGGGGGCCAGACGGCCTGGCTGCAAGTCAGCTGCACCGAATGGAAGAACCTGTTTTCCCTCGAACTCTACGGGCGCGACGCGAAAATTGCGATCGATGGACTCGGTGGCAGTTACGGCGTGGAAAAATGCACCTATTACCGGATGCTGCCCCAGATGGGACCACCCGAAACAACCGTTTGGGATTATCCCGCCGGAGACAACTCGTGGGCCCTCGAGCTTGCCGCCTTTGAGGAGGACATCCAAGCGGATCGGGTCCCGAGTCCCGGCTTGCGTGAAGGCATCCGCACCCTCGAAATCGTCGAATCCATTTATCGCTCAAGCGGCTTCCCGGTTCTTGAGTCCTAGGGTTTCCCCATGATCATCACTCGATCCCCATTGCGCATCTCGCTCGGCGGCGGCGGCACCGACCTGCCCTCCTATTACCGCGAGCATGGCGGATTTCTCGTGGCCGGGGCACTGGACAAATACGTCTACCTGACCCTGCACCGCACCTTCGTCTCCGACTTGATCGTCAAGTATTCCAAGCTGGAACGCGTGCCCTCCGCCAGCGAACTCGAGCACCCGATCATCCGCGAAGCGTTTGGCTTGCTCGGCATGGACGGTCGGTCGCTCGAACTCACCTCGATGGCCGACATCCCCGGCGGCACGGGCCTCGGGTCGTCGGGCAGCTTCACCACCGCCCTGCTCAAAGTTCTTCACTCCGCCAACAAGAACCTCATTTCGCCCGCCGAGCTCGCGGAGCAGGCCTGTCACATCGAGATCGACCGCCTCGGCGAACCCGTCGGCAAGCAAGACCAATATATTGCGGCCGTCGGCGGCATCACGGCCTTCACTTTTCATCGCGACGGACGCGTGGAATATCGGCCCTGCAAGATCTCCGAGGAGACGCTCTTCAATCTGGAGGACAACCTGCTGCTGTTCTTCACGGGCTACTCGCGCTCGGCTTCGGCAATCCTCAAGGACCAGAACGACCGCTCGAAAAGCAACGATTCCGCGATGCTCGAGAATCTGCATTTCACCAAGGACCTCGGGCTGCAGTCGCTGCGCGCCCTCGAAGGCGACCGCCTGGACGAATTCGCCCGGCTGATGGACGTGCACTGGCAGCGCAAGAAGGCGCGCAGTGCAGGGATGAGCAACGACCGCATCAACGAATGGTATGATCACGCGATGGCGAACGGTGCTCTCGGCGGGAAGCTCATCGGCGCGGGCGGCGGGGGTTTCCTGATGTTCTACGCCGACGACAACATCCGGCTGCGCCACGCCATGCGCGAGAAGGGCCTGCAGGAAGTCCGCTTCCGGTTCGACTTCGAGGGCACAAAAGTCGTGGCGCAAAACTGACCGGACCATGGCGACCAACGCCGCAGATCTGCCCGTGGCCATTCTGGCCGGCGGCCTCGCCACCCGGCTGCGACCCTTGACGGAGAGGATTCCGAAGTTGCTCGTCGAGGTCGCCGGTGAGCCGTTCCTCTCCCACCAACTGCGCCTGCTCAAGAAAAACGGGCTGACGCGGATCGTCCTGTGCGTGGGCCACCTCGGCGAGTTGATCGCCGAGCAATACGGCGACGGCGCGAAATGGGGCGTGCAGATCGACTATTCGTTCGACGGCCCCAAGCTGCTCGGCACCGGCGGCGCCCTGATCCGCGCCCTGCCCAAACTGGGTGACGCCTTCTACGTGCTCTACGGCGATTCCTACCTGCCGGTGGACTATCAGGCTGTCGGCCGCGCCTTTCTCGCCCATCGCCAGCCCGCCCTGATGACCGTCTTCGCCAACCGCGAAGCCTTTGACGCCAGCAATGTCTGGTTCGAAGAAGGCCGGATCCAACTTTATTCCAAAACGGAAAAACCACCGCAGATGCATCACATCGATTATGGCCTGAGTGTTTTCCAAGCTGCGGCGTTTGCGGGCTGTCCTCGTGACGCCGTCATTGATCTCTCCACCTTGCAAACCGAGCTGAGCCAGCGCGGCGAATTGGCGGGCTACGAGGTGCACGACCGCTTTTATGAGATCGGCTCGCCCGGAGGTCTGGCTGAGCTTGATGCCCTGCTCCGTCGCCCGACCTGACCGGGTTCCCGCACGTTGGCTTCCGACTCGCCTCCGGCCAGTCGCAATCCCAATCTCCCTCTCCAATCATCCGCTTTTCCCCGATGTCTTACGCTATCCAACACCTCCAGGAAGCCGCCGCAATCCTCGCCCAACTCAACCCCCTCGACTGCGAAAAGTGCGTCAGGGAGCTCCGTGCCGCCCGCGATCGCGGAGGCCGGCTCTTCATTCTGGGGGTCGGCGGCAGTGCGGCGAACGCCTCTCATGCCGTGAACGATTTCCGCAAAATTGCCGGCCTCGAGTGTTACGCGCCGACCGACAACGTGTCCGAACTCACCGCCCGCACCAACGACGAAGGCTGGGCCACGGTCTTTGTGGAGTGGCTGCGCACCTCGCGGTTGGGCGCAAAGGATTGTGTCATGGTTCTTTCGGTCGGCGGCGGCAACGTGGAGAAAAACGTCTCGCCCAATCTCGTCACCGCACTCCAGCTGGCCAAGCAAGTCGGTGCCCGCGTGATCGGCATTGTCGGCAAGGACGGCGGCTACACCGCGAAAGTAGCGGACGCCTGCGTCATTGTGCCGACGGTAAATCCGAACAACATCACACCGCACGCCGAGGCCTTCCAAGCGATCGTCTGGCATCTTTTCGTTTCGCATCCCGAGCTCAAACTCCACCAGACCAAGTGGGAGAGCGTGACCCCGGGCCAACCATGACCGCGGAGGCGGCATGACCAAGCGCCCCGCCGTCTTCCTCGATCGCGATGGCACGTTGAACCTGCCGGTGGTGCGGGCGGGAAAACCGTTTCCGCCCGCCACCTTGGCGGAGTTTCGACTCTATGATGATGTGGCAGCCGCCCTGCAGAAACTTCACGCGGCCGGCTACCTGCTCATCGTCGCCACCAACCAGCCGGACGTCGGCCGCGGCACGCAGATGCAATCGGTGGTTGAAGCCATGCATGTCCACTTGCGACAGCTGCTGCCGGAAATTGCGCACCTCGAGGTTTGCTACGATGCCGGACAGACGACTCCTCCCTCCCCCTTGCGCAAACCCGCACCGGGCATGCTGCTTCGCGCCGCGGAAATCCTCCGGCTCGACCTCGGTCGGAGCTGGATGATTGGCGATCGCTGGCGCGACATCGACGCCGGGCGGGCCGCCGGCTGCC
>JAUXOH010000237.1 GCA_030682505.1 Candidatus Didemnitutus sp.
TTATCTTTTTGGCAATCAACAGCGGAGATATTTCGATCACGACGCCCGTCATGGGTTCAAAGGTGATCGTCGTCGCACTCTTCAGCAGCCTGCTGCACGTCGGCGATGTGCCGCTCAAGTGGTGGACCGGAGCGGTGCTCAGCGCGGCGGCGGTGGTGCTGCTCAACGCCGGAGAAAAACACGGCGCGCGCCGCAACGTCGGGCGGACCGTGCTGCTCGCGCTGGGCAGTTCAATCTCCTATGGTCTCGGTGACGTCTTGTTGCAGAAATGGGTGCCGGCGTGGGGCAGCGGGAGTTTTTTCCCGCCGATGTTTCTCCTCGTTGGCCTCTACTCTTTCATTTTTGTGCCGTTCTTCAGCGGCCCGTTGCATCACCTGCCGGGCGAGGCATGGCGTTGGATCGGGCTGGGGGCGCTGCTCTTGGCGCTGAATAATGCGGGCATCGTGCTCACGGTGGGCATCTGGGGCGACGCCACGGCTGTGAACATCGTTTACAGTGTGCGCGGGCTGGCGAGCGTGGTGCTCGTGTGGGCTATCGGGCACTGGTTTGCCAGCACCGAGCAACACCTCGACCGCAAGGTGCTTCGTTTCCGGTTGATGGGCGCGGCGCTCATGGTCGCCGCGATCGTGCTCGTGCTGGTCTAGTCGGTTGTTCCCCACGGCGACGCGGCTACGGGCTCGATCATCCGATCGGCGCCCCGCGGGAAAGGCGATGTGCGGGGGTCATAAACGCCCGCGCTCCGCGCTTCAGTGGCGGCCAGCCGCAGTCGGATCCGACGGTGGTCGAACGGCGCGGGGGAGTTGGCGGCGCAAAATCCAACTGAGCGCGAGCAGGTCGAAGAAGGGTCGCCAGAACATCACGCCCAGACCGTAATGGGAACGGCCCGCGCGCCGCGGACGATGGTCGACGGGAATTTCGCGCACGCGCCAGCCGTTCCACACGGCGAAGGCCGGGAGAAACGAATAGAGCGTCCGCAGGGGCAAAAAGGATCCGAGCACTTCGCGGCGGAACAGCTTCAGCGAACAACCGGTATCGCGGGCTCCGTCGCGCAGCAAGGAACGGCGCACGGCGTTTGCGACCCGCGACATGGTGCGGCGCAGCCACGAATCATGGCGGGCGGCGCGATAGCCGATAATCATGTCCGCTGATTCCCTGGCCGCCCACAGTTTCGGAAGTTCGGCCGGCGGATTCTGTCCGTCACCGTCCATCATGGCGATCCAAGGGGCGCGGGCGGCGGCGAATCCCGCGAGCAACGCGGCGGCCTGGCCGCCGTTTTTCGGCAACCGCAGGACCCGCAGGAATGACCGGCGCAGGGCCGCGTTGTCGAGTTGAGTCCCGGTGTCGTCCCGGCTGCCGTCGTCCACCGCGATCACCTCGGCGGGCACACCGAGCGCGACAACGGCAGCTTCAAGTTCAGCCAGCAGGGCGGCGACGTTGGGGCCTTCATTGTGGAACGGAATGACGATGGAGAGCTCCGGCGCGGCCGAACTCACCGATGGGCGACTAATTGGATCCATTCGTTCCACTCGGCCTCTGTGATGCCGTCGCGGGTGCGGGAGGCAAGCTCGGCAGCGGCGAACAAAAGATCCTGTCCCTGCAGGCTGCGGCAGACGATGCGTCCATCGGCCGTAACGTGCAGGACCACGAGAGCCGGGGCTTGGGCAATGGCCGCCGGAGCGCGTTCCGCGACGACCCCCGCCCAGTGATCCGATTGGTAATAGTTGCCTCCAGCGGCGAACACGGTGTCGAGCGTCAAGCCGGGTTGCAGGAAAGGTGGCAGTGCAAGATGAGGAGCCGACCACGAGAACAGCCAGGCGCCCCGCCAGTGAGTTGGGGCAGCAAGCACGGCGACAGCACCGGGCGGCTGCGAGGCAACCTCGCGTTGGAAGGCGACGAGCGCCTCTCGCGAGATCCGGGCGGCGTCCTGCCACGCATTGCTGACGCCGATCTGGGCGGCTCCGAGCCAGCCGCAGAGCAAGAGGGCGACCCCCACCTGCAGGCGCCGCGAAGGGAGCAGGCTCACCAACAGTCCCGCACTGATGGCCAGCCCCGTGGTGCCGAAATGCAGGTGGCGCGGGGAAAAATAGTGCACCAACACCAACGGCAAGATGGTAGCCGCCCACCAGACTCCGCCGAAAAAGAACGCGGCGGCCGCGAGAGGTTGCTGCCTCCAGCGCGCCCAAATGGCGCCAAGTATCGTGGTGAAGAGGATTGCGCCACAAACCGCTTGAATGACTCCAACCGGAGGCGGAGCCGGGAATTCGCTGCTCTTCCCGAAGGGCAACCAAGGGAAAATCCAGCCGGCATAACTCGCCTGCCTTTGCCAAGAGCCGGCATCCTGCCAGTTGGAGTTCGGACTGATCGCGGAGGTTCCGAAGGCAAGCTGGCGGCACCACGCATAGGCACCGACCACCAGGGCGATCGCCACCCCCAGCGCGAGGCGGCGCGCCCAAGGAGTCTTCGTTTTGCCCGGCAGCAGGAGCCACGAAGCGAACAGCAAGGCCGGCGCAAGGAGGCAGAGTTCCTTGGAGAAGACTCCACCAGCCAGCGCTAGCGAGGCCAGGACGAGCGTCCAACGTCGGCCCGTGTCCGCATAGCGCTCGGCAGCGTTCCAAAAAACCAGCGCGGCGCAGGTGGCCAGCAGGTCAACGCGTCCGACGATCCAAGTCACGGGCTCAACCTGCACAGGATGGAGCGGGAAGAATAACCCGGCGAGCACGGCGGCAATGGTTCGCCCCGACGAGTAGCGCCACGCGAGTTCGACGACCATCCAGGTCGAGACGAGAAAGAGCAGGAGGTTGACGACCCGATAACCGAGGGCATTCGCTCCCCAGAGGCGCGATTCCACGATGAAGGTCAGCGCCGCCATCGGGCGCAGCTCCTTGAGTTGAAAACCCCAAATCCCGCCGGACCACTCCTGCAGGAAAAGCCGCGGCCACTCGCTCAACGACATGGCATGGAACCGGGCGAGATAGACAAAGTCATCGCCGAGAAATCCGCCGCGCAACGAGGTGATGTAAGCGACGATCGCCACGCCAAGTGCGGCCAGGACCGCACCGCGCGGTGCGGGAGGTGTGATGGGGTTCACCATAGGGACAGGGTGCGCGCGATGAAAGGGGCGTGCACGGCGCAAATGACGGCGAACCACCCGGTGAGCAGCTGCAGTGAGCGCCGGTCAAATTCGTGGAAGAAGAGCCAAAACACCACCGGGGTGATGAAGTAACGGGGCTCGACCAGGCCATTGGTCGCGAGCAACACGGAGCCAAATAATGCTGTCAGCGCCAGCTCCCGGCGGAACCTTTGCTCGCGGGCGACTGCCACGAGGCCCGCCGCCATCAGCACAACGAGGATGGAGTAGACCCAGCGCAGCCCGACGATCCGGTCCGCCGCCACGAGCGGCCAGTTGCGGAGCAGCGTGAAAGACGTATCCGGCCACCACAGCTCCCGGTTCCAGACGTGGGGATTGCGATAGCCCAACGAGAGCGCGATGACGACACCGCTCACGGCAATCAGGCCGAGTCCACTGGCCGCGGGCCGCGTCCGCGCACTGACAGCGAGACCGCGGAAGAAATCGGGCCCGGCGCGCAGCCACAAAGGCAGGCCGAGAAAAAAGACCAGCACCGCGCCGAAATAGAGGTTCGCCGGATTGGCCGCGAGCGCGTTGCCGTGCTCCGTGCCCGGCGTGAGCCGGCCCGTAACCAGGACGACTCCGGCCACCAGGGCAAGGACGAGCAGGATGCCCCATCCGTTCAACCAGACGCCGCGAGCCGTGGCCGCGCATCGCTCCCGCCATGTTCCGTGCGCCGGCCAGGCGCGGCCGGCCTCGTGGACGAGAAAGAACGTTCCCCAGATCACGCTGGTTTGGCGAACGCTGCAGGCTGCCGCCAGCAGGAGGCCGGCCAGCCAGGCGCGTCTGCCCAGCTGAGCCCACCATGCGGCGAGCAGCAGGGCGAGGGCGGGCACATCGGTGTAGATCATCGCCGTAAACGGCTGCAGGATCGGCAACAGCGCGAAGAGCAGAACCGCCGGCCCCGGCGGCCGCTGATGCTGGAGCTGCCAAGCCGCCGCAAAACAGACAAGGCCGAGCAGGGCGAACAGGCTGGTGACGGCCCGCGCGCTCATCGGGGTGGGCGAGCCAGCCGAGAGCCAGATCACCACATAGTGATAACCCGGCGGATGAGGCAACGAGTCCGGCCAGTCCCTCCAATCGGCCAGCAGCCGTTCGATCACCCCCCAATGGCCGGGTTCATCGCAGATTCCTCCGCCGGCGAGCGGTGCGTAAACGACAAACCAGAGCAACGTGACCGCAAAGGCAGCGACGAGGCACGCCAAGTTGATCGCGCGGGAGGCAAGAAACGGGACGCCGGGATTGGAGAAAGGTTGGCTCACCACAGGACCGACGCATCTTGCGGTGGCGCCGGCCGGGTCGTCGAGCCCGGGTTTCTGCTGGGCGAGCGGACTATTGCTTTGCCGTCGACTCGCGGGTCGACGGCGGCTGCTCGGTCAGTTCGGTCACGTCCTTGTGGATCGCAGGGCCCTCTTTCTTCAACTGCGCGGCGACCTCGGGCGAATTCACAGTGGCGATCGCGATGGCGGCCGCCGTAGGGAGCACGCGCCGCAGGGTGTTGATCTCGTCCTGCACCGACGAGAGCGTCATCCGGTGGATCGTGTCCTTGTGCGCCACGACTTCCGCCTCGCGGTAGATGGACGGCGGCACCGGCTTGAAGCCCCAGATGAATCCGGTCCAGGAGAGAAATTTGAGGCCGTAGTAGGTCGGGTCGATTTCCCACCAATAGAATCCATTGCGCGTGGCGGATTGGTAGCGGTGGTGGTTGTTGTGCCAGCCTTCGCCGAGGGTGATGATCGCCAGAATGAAACTGTTGCGGGAGTCATCGCTGGTTTCAAAGCGACGCCGACCCATCAGGTGAGCGAGGGAATTGATGCAGGACGTGCCGTGAAACAGGGCGGTCGTGCTGATGAAGAAGCCCCAGATGAGGAGCTGCCCGCCGCTGGTGCCGAGGCCGGGGGCGAAGGCCTCGAGGAGCATGCCTAACCCGAGCAGGCTCGCGGCGAAGAGCACGGGAACGACGATGTCGAACCGGTTCAACCAGACCAGCTCGGGAAACTTGGCGAGGTCCTTGATCTTGGAATAATCGGTTGGGAAGTTGCGGCGGCTGGTGATCCAGCCGATGTGCGACCACCAGAACCCGTGCACGTGGGGGGAATGGGCGTCCTCCGGGTCATCCGAGTGCAGGTGATGATGGCGGTGGTGGTAGGCCCACCACAACGCACCCCGTTGCACGGCAGTGCCGCCCCAGACCGCGAGCAGGAACTGGCCGAGGCGGGACGTGCTGTAGGTTTTGTGCGAAAAATAGCGGTGATAGATCCCGGTGACCGCAAACATGCGAACCACGTAGAGAAAAACGGCGGCGGCCACCGCGAACCAGCTCCAGCCGACCCAAATGACCCCGAGACAGCCAAGGTGAAGGATGGCGAACGGGATGCAGCGGA
>JAUXOH010000252.1 GCA_030682505.1 Candidatus Didemnitutus sp.
CATGCCGAGCGCATCCGAGCCGGAGTCCGCTTCGCTCAGGCAATAGGCCGCCATCCATTCGCCGGCAGCCAGGCGCGGCAGATATTTGGCTTTTTGCTCCGGCGTGCCGAAGTAAATGATCGGTTGCGAACCGATGCCGGAGTGCGCGCCGCAGGTGATCCCGAAGCCGCCCAAGCGAGAGAGTTGTTCACTGATTCCGATCGAGGCGCGCTTGTGCATCCCGAGGCCGCCGTGTTCCTCCGGCACTTCGATGCTGAGCAAACCGAGCTCGCTCGCCTGCTTGAAGAGCTTCAAGGCGAGGCCTTCTTCCTGATGTTCGAGCGCCACCAGGCGGGGCAGCACTTCCTTTTCCATGAAGCGCTCGGCCGTCTCGGCCATCTGGCGCTCTTCCAGCGAAAGGTCCTCGCGGGTGAAGACGGTGGAGGGGTCGGTTTCTTCGAGGAGGAAGTTGCCGCCGGTGAGGCGTTCGGGGAGTTTGGTCGCAGTCGTCATAATCGGGTTTCCTTGAATAGTTTTAGTCGGAGTAGTGCGTGAAAATCAGAGGCCGAGTCGCTCGGCCAGAATCTCGGCCACATCGAGCACGCGGGCTTCGCTGCCGCAGGCGGCCACGCCGTCGCTCATCATGGTCAGGCAGAAGGGGCAACCCACCGCGACGGTCTTGGCGCCGGTCGCGAGGGCTTCCTTGGCGCGCTCGGTCGAGACGCGTTGCGCGGGGTCCTCTTCCATCCACATCCGGCCGCCACCGGCGCCGCAGCAGAAGGTTTTCTCCTCGCGGCGGGCCATCTCGACAATGTTGCCGCCCTGGGCCGTGTCGCCGAGGGCGGTGCGCAACACTTCGCGCGGCGCGGCATGGATGCCGTTCACGCGCGCGAGGTAGCAAGGGTCATGATAGGTGAGCGGCTCGGTCGCCGCCACCGTGCCCGCAGGCAGTTTGAGGCGACCCTCCACCAGCAGGCCCTCGATGAACTGCGTGTGGTGCTGCACCTCGAATTGCCCGCCGAACTGCGGGTAGTCCTTCAGGAATACATTCACGCAATGCGGACAGTGCGCGATGATGCGGCGCACCTTGTATTTCTGCAACGTGGCGATGTTGGCGGTGGCGAGTTCTTGGAAAAGAAACTCGTCGCCCAGGCGCCGCGCGGAGTCGCCGGTGCATTTCTCCTCGTTGCCCAAGATGGCAAAATTCACGCCGGCGGCATTGAGCAGTTTGACCATCGCTCGCGCCACGCGCTGGGCCCGGCGATCGTAGGAGGCCGCACAGCCGATCCAGTAGAGCACCTCGAAGTCGGGGTTCTCTTTGACCGTGGGGGCTTGGGAAGTGGCGGGGTTGGCGGACATGAAATTCAGGCGGGGTCGGAGTTGGTGGGCGAAGGGGCGAGGGCGGCCGTCCAGGCGCCGCGTTCGTTGCCGGGCAGGCCCCATGGATTTCCGGCCGATTGCATCCGCCGGAGCGCGGTGGCCGCAGTGCCGCTCAAGCCACCTTCGCTGACGAGATGGCGGCGCAGGTCGACGATGAGCGCGACTTGATCGATCCGCACCGGACAAACTTCCACGCAGGCGTTGCAACTGGTGCAGGACCAGAGGGTCTCGGCGGAAATCGTTTCGCCATGCAGGGCCGGGGCCTTGGCGGCGCCGCCGGCAAACGTCTTTTCCATCAGACCGCGCAGGTCCTGCACGACCGCCTTGGGCGAAAGGGGCTTGCCGGTGGCAAAGGCGGGGCAGGCTTCCTCGCAGCGGCCGCACTCCATGCACGCATCGAGGCTCAGGAGCTGCTGTTGCGTCAGGTGCCCGATTTCACTGACGCCAATGCGCTCGGTGAGTTCGACCTCCTCCATCGTCACCGGGCGCAACTGGCCGAGCGACGGAGCGGCCAGGAAGAGGTTCATCGGCCCGGTGATGAAGTGCAGCAGGCGCGTGTAGGGAATCGACGCGATGAATCCAAACACGAGCAGGGAATGAATCCACCACACGCCCCAATGCGCGCTCCGCGCATCGGCGAGACTCAGGTCGGAAAACAGTTTCGAAACCGCCAGACCCACCGGCGAACACCACGCGGCGATGCCCTGGGGCTGTTGCCAGAGGATGCGCAGACCTTCCACCAGGTAGCCGGTGACGCCGATGGCGATGAAGGACAGCAGCACATACCAGTCGGTCGCCCGGTGCCCCACGCTCGCGGGCCGGCGCGTGCGGCGCCACAGGAAGTAACCGCACCCGGCGAGAAAGAAGAGTCCGAAGACATCCAGCGTCAGCTCGTAGATGACGTAGTAGGTGCCGCGGTGGAAACTCAGCTCGGGCGAAATCATCGCCGCGAGGTGATCGATCTCCAGCAGCGTGGTGCCGAGCAGCAACATCATGAAACCGGCAAACATCACGATATGCGCCGAGCTCGCCAGACCACGGCCGCGGACGCGTTGTTGTCCAAGTCCCTCGACCAGCACCCGGCGCGTCCCGGGCCAGATCTTGCCCCACATGACCTTCGCTCCGCCGACCAGCAGTTGGAGCAGATTGATCGGTTGTCCGCGGCGCCACATCCGAAAGCGGAGCCACAGCCCGTAGGCGAACACCCCCATCGCCAGCACGGTGAGCACATAGAACACCGCCTGCGACGTGGGCGGGATATTGCCGAAGGTCTCGCGGGTTGGTTCCATGGTGGCGGGGGCGGAAATCAGGACTTCAGTTTTTCGATCAGTTCCGGCACCGCGCTGTAGACGTCGGCGACCAATCCGTAGTCGGCGACTTCGAAGATGGCGGCATCGGGATCCTTGTTGATCGCGACGATCACCTTCGTGTCCTTCATGCCCGCCATGTGTTGAATGGCGCCGGAGATGCCCAGCGCGATGTAGAGATCGGGCGCGACCACCT
>JAUXOH010000256.1 GCA_030682505.1 Candidatus Didemnitutus sp.
GATGAACGCGAAGCCTTCATACGGATTCGCGCTATACCACGCGATGAAGAACTCGGTCGCGTAAGCGTAGCCGACCATCGTACCGGTGGCCAAAGTAATTTTGCACATGCAGTCGATGTGATACTGCGTGATGAGGTCTTCGAGGCGGTAGATGGCCCGCAGCGGGAGCATGAGCGTCATCACCATGCCGAAGCCCGAAAAGATCGCCCCCGCCACAAAATAGGGCGGGAAGATGGTGGTGTGCCAGCCCGGGAGCAGCGAGACCGCGAAGTCGAACGAAACGATCGTGTGCACGGAGAGCACGAGCGGCGTGCTGATGCCGGCGAGGATCAGGTAGGCCATCTCGTAATTGCTCCAGTGCCGGTTGGAGCCGCGCCAGCCCATGGCGAAGAAACCATAGATGCGGGCCTTCAACACCTTGCCGGCCGCCGTGAAACGATCGCGCAGCGTGCCAAGGTCGGGAATCAGACCGACATACCAGAAGAGCACCGAGACGGTGCCGTAGGTCGAAACCGCGAACACGTCCCATTCCAGCGGCGAACGAAAGTTCTGCCAGAGGTAGTTCGCGTTCGGGATCGGGAAGAGATACCAGGCGAACCAGATGCGACCGACATGAAAGACCGGGAAGATGCCGGCGCAAACCACGGCGAAGATTGTCATCGCCTCCGCGGCGCGATTGATCGAGGTGCGCCATTTTTGCCGGAGGAGACACAAGATCGCCGAAATCAAGGTGCCGGCGTGGCCGATACCGATCCAGAACACGAAGTTGACGATGTCCCACGCCCAGTTGACCGGATTGGCGTGACCCCAGACCCCGACGCCGGTGCCGACGAGGTAGATGAGGCCGGCCACCGTGAACGACGCGATGAACGCCGCGATGCCGAAGCACCACCACCACCAGGACGGGGTCGTGCCCTCGACGAGACCACAGACCTTGTCGGTGATCCACTTGAAGTCGCGGTTGTTCAAGACCAGCACCGCGCGCGGCAGGGCCGGCGGGTTGACTTCGGCGAGGATCGCCGGAGCGGGATGATCAGAGAAGTGCGCGCCCATTAGTGCTTCCCTCCGTTGTGCGCATCGGTTGAGGGGTGGTTCTTGTTGTTATACTCGACCCGGCTGAGCGGGAGCGCGTGATAATCCGGCATGTGCGGGTTGGGATTGCGAAGCTTGCCGAGGTAGGTGGTGCGGGGACGGACGTTGAGGTAGCCGAGAACGGCGTAGTCGCGCTCCTGGATCTTCAGCTGCGACACGCGGCTGTGGGGATCCTTGATGTTGCCGAACTCGATCGAATCGACCGGGCAGACCTGTTGGCAGGCGACTTTGATCGTGCCGTCCGGGATTTCGATTTCGCCCGAGGCGCCGGCCTTCCGCTTGTGCGCGATCTTGGCCTGCTGGATGCGTTGCAAGCAATAGGTGCACTTCTCCATCACACCGCGCATGCGCACGGAAACGTCGGGATTCTTCACCATCTTCACCAGCTCCGGCATCTCCTTCTGGTGACCGAGCGGTCCCATGTAGAGAGCGTCGATGGCGCGCTTGTTGAAATCGAAATAATTGAACCGGCGAACCTTGTACGGGCAGTTGTTCGCGCAGTAGCGCGTGCCGATGCAACGGTTGTAAGCCATGACGTTGAGGCCCTCGTCGTCGTGCACGGTGGCATTCACCGGGCAAACGATTTCGCACGGCGCGGCTTCGCAATGCTGACAGGTCATCGGCTGCACGACGGCTTGGGGATCCTCGGGGATCTCCTTGTTGCCTTCGCCGCCAAAAGCGCCCGCGTCGGCCTTGCCGTCGGAGTAGTAGCGGTCGAGGCGGATCCAGTGCATCTCGCGGCCGCGCATGACCTGGTCCTTGCCGACGATCGGGATGTTGTTTTCCGCCTGGCAGGCGACCACGCAGGCATTGCAACCGATGCAGGTGTTGAGATCAATCGACATGCCCCATTGGTGCAGGCCGTCGAAATTCGGGTGCTCGTAGAGCGAATTGCCGCGCGGCGTTTCCTTGGCGAGGAAAGCGGCGGGCGCGTGCTGGTCCTTGCCGTAAATGGCCGGCGAGTGCGCCTCCATGCCGATGCCATCGACATAGGCGGGATTGGACTGGAACTCCTCGTGGTTGGCCTCGCGCACGATGTCGCGACCTTCCATCGACCAATGCTCCTGCGTATTGGCGAGCTTCATGTGCCCGCCGGTCAGACGCAGCGTGACGCCGGTGGCGTAGCTCATCGTGTCCAACGTGCGCAGCGCGTAGGCATTGAAACCGGCGCCCGTGCCGATGCGGCCGGACTGCGTCCGACCGTAGCCGAGCGGGAGCACCACCGTGTAATTGGCGAGACCGGGCTGGATGTGCACCGGACCGCGCACCGTGCGGCCGTTGATCGTGAGCTCGGCGACGGGCGCGTTCTCCTTGCCCTGCGGGAAATCAGCCTGCTCGACGCGGGCGACCTGCAACTTCGTGCCGGTGGGATAAATCCCGATTTCCTTGGCCAGGCGCGGCGAAACCAGAATCGCGTTGTCCCAGGAAATCTTCGTCATCGGATCCGGACATTCCTGCAGCCAACCATTGTTGGCGAAACGGCCGTCATCGACCTTGTGGTCAGTGGCGAAACGGATCTCGAGGTTGTCCTTGGAGAGCGTGACCGGCGCAACCGTCGTGCGGAGCACTTCGCCGGCCCGCTGCGGGTTGAATGAAACCGTGGCCAGCGGGTAAGCCGAACCTTCGAGCAGACCATCGTGGAGGAACTTCTCGAACGCCTTCTTCGGGTCGCCGCTGGCGCGGCTGCCGATCGTGGTGAACACCTGCGCGTAGGCTTCGGGGCTCTCTTCGCCCGCGAGGCGGGCGAGCAGCTCCACCTCCATCAGGCCATTGAAGAGCGGCATGATCATCGGTTGGACCGGCACGATGGTGCCGTCCATCGTGCGGGCGTCGCCCCACGATTCGAGGTAGTGGGTGCTTGCGAGCACGGTGCCGGCA
>JAUXOH010000264.1 GCA_030682505.1 Candidatus Didemnitutus sp.
CCGATTGACATCAGCGAAAAAAGCGGCCCCTCTAAAGCGGTCATTTCCATGCCTAAATCCGCCCTGCTTCTCCTCAATCTTGGATCCCCTGACTCAACGTCCGTGCCGGACGTGCGCCGCTACCTGCGGGAATTCCTCGGCGACGAGCGCGTGATCGACAAACCGGCCAATTCCTTGCTGCGGCGCGTGCTCGTCAACGGCATCATCATCCCGCTGCGGGTGAAAAAGTCGGCGCACGCCTACGAAAGCATTTGGACGCCCGAGGGTTCACCCCTGATCCTAACGAGCAAGAAGACGCAAGCCGCGCTCCAGAGCCGGATCTCCCTGCCGGTGGCGCTGGCAATGAATTACGGCAATCCGTCGATTCCCGACGTGTTGCGGCAACTCGTCCGCGACGGCATCACGCGTCTGCTGCTCTTCCCGCAATATCCGCACTACGCGATGTCGAGCTGGGAAACGGTCGTGGTCAAGGTGCAGCGCGAAGCGGCCCGTTTGGCACCGGACCTGAAGATCGAGTGCGTGCAGCCCTACTACGGCGACGCCGACTACATTGAGGCCTTGGTCGCAAGTGCCCGGCCCTACCTCGCGCAGCCCTACGACCACTTTCTCTTCAGCTATCACGGCATTCCGGTGCGCCACCTGACCAAGGCCGACAGCTCGGGTGCCCATTGCCAAGAGGTCGCGAATTGTTGCAACACCCCCTCTCCCTGCCACAGCACCTGCTACAAGGCGCAGGTCACCCGCACGACGCATCTCTTTGCCGAGCATGCCGGCCTCGATCCGAGAAAATGGTCGATCTCGTTCCAATCCCGCTTGGTCGGGGAACCGTGGCTCTCGCCCTTCACCGACAAGGAGTTCGAACGCCTCGCCGCCGAGGGCAAGAAGCGCCTCCTGGTGATCACGCCCGCCTTTGTCACGGACTGCCTCGAAACGCTGGAAGAGATCCGCGTCGAGGGGGCCGCTTCGTTCCGCGCCGCCGGCGGGGTCGAGTTCACGCATATTCCCTGTCTCAACGATCAATCGATGTGGATCGATTTTCTCGCCCGCCGCGCCGAACGTTGGCAGCAGGCGGACACCCTGCCGCTTGAAGACCGATGAGCGGCAAATTACTCGTATTCAATGGCGTTATGGCCGCCAATATGTATTACAAATTCCGCCACCCCCCTGTTCTGGTTAAGAATCTGTTGCACTGGTGACCGTCTCTCCGCCATCCCATCCCAATCCTGAAGCCGAAGCTCCTCGCGCTGCTGCGTTGTTGGTGCTGGATGCGTCCGGTCAGGTCGAACTCGCAAGTCCGGCGGCCGGAGCTCTTTGGCAGACAAGTGCGGGCAATCTCACGGGGAAGTTCCTGCCGACTCTTTTCGTTTCCGAAGTCGCCACCGACACCCCCGGCTGGGTGCAGGATCAATGGGAGGCGATGCAAGCCGCCGCGCTCACCCAACCGATCGCGCTGGAGTTGCAACCGGTCGATGCGGCCCCGGTCGATTGCGTGGTGCTCCTGGAAAAGACCGAAGAAACACCCGTCCGCTTCTTTGCCTACATCAGCCGGCCCCCGGCTTCGGCCGCGACGAGGAAAAACGCGGAAACGGACAACTTCCTCTCCGTGCTGAACGACCGGAGCGCACTGGGCTTCTTTGATCTGAATTTCGTCACGCAGTTCACCTATCTTTCGCCGGCGTGGAAGCGCATGCTTGGATACACGGAAGCCAGTTTGCCCAGCACCTACGCCTCGTGGGTCTCGCTCATCCACCCGGACGACACCGCGGCCGCTCCCGACAAGCTTTCCGGCCGCGCGCCTTCGACCGGCACCCGACCCTTTGCGGTCGAATACCGCATGAAGCACGCCCGCGGACACTTCGTCTGGGTGCAAAGTGTCGGCGTGCAGCTCTTTGCTCCGAACGGTTCCCTCCAACGCGTGGTCGGTGCCCACCTCGACGTCACCGAACGCAAGGAACTCGAGGAATCGGCGATCCGCGCCGAGGACCGCCTCGCCGTGCTCACCGAACGAGGCCGCGTGGCGTTGTTCGAATTGGATTTTGTCGGGGAGCAAACGTGGCTCTCGCCCGCGTTCAAACACCTGCTCGGCTACGGAGAAAAAGAACTCCCCAACACCCTCGAATCGTTTTTGCGCGGCCTGCCGCCCGACGAGACCACCGGCGGACTCTCCGCATTTTTCTCCGCCAAGCATCCCGGACAATCGGTTTTTTTCGACACGTTCCGTTTGCGCCATCGCAACGGCACCGACCTCTGGGGCTACACCGGCGTCATCCGCGTCCTCTCCCGCAAGCGGGAACTGCTCCGCGTGCTGGGCTTTGTCACCCCGATGCCGGAAGGCGCCTCGGCGGGCGGCAGGTCCGGCCTGACCGCCGAGCAGTTCTCGATTTTGCTCACGGAGCTGCACGAAGGCGTGTTGATCGTCGATCCGCGCGGCCGCGTCGTTTTCCTGAACACGGTCGCCGAGCGTCTGCTCGGTTGCGCGGCGGAGCGCACCATCGGCGAGCCCGCGGCGGATGTCTTCCGTCTCGTGCACCGCGAGAGCGGCGTGCCGGGCGAGAGTCCCTTCGATCGCGCGTTGATCTCCGGGGAATCGACCCCGCTCAACAACGAATTTCTGCTCGACCAACCCGCGGATCAGAAACCCGTGCCGCTGCTGTTCAGTTGCCGCGCGGTGCTCGACACCAGCGGTCAAGCCACGGGCGGCGTGCTGGTGTTTCGCAACCCGGACGAGATGACCCTCACGCCCGACGAACTCGTCCGCGCCAATCGTTTCGACGCGCTCGGTCAACTGGCCGGCGGCATTTCCCACGATTTCAACAACCTGCTCACGACGATCCTCGGCGGGATCTCACTCGCAAAGGACAACCGCGATTACACCGGCCTCGAGAACAGCGAGCGAGCCTGCCTCGCCGCCAAGGCCCTCTCGAAGCAGC
>JAUXOH010000266.1 GCA_030682505.1 Candidatus Didemnitutus sp.
GTCGGAATCCGCCCAGCGCTCGCCTAGCAAAATACGGGAAATTACCTCGAAATCACTTTCCGACTGCATGGATACGGCTGAGCGGGACCATGCCCCATTGCCGGTGGAGCGCATTGACCCAATGCGCTGATTTGGGAGCCCAAGGGGCAAGCGCGCTGAGGTCAGCGCGCTCCACCATTTTCTTGGGCAACTTCGGCCGGCTTGCCCGCTCCACGCGCTCTTCCGCGGCCCCTGACGCGCGCTTTCCCCATTTTTTCCCTTCCGCCGCCCGGTCCCTTGCGCCTGACTCACGCCTTCGCTGCATGGAATTTGAACTGTCACGCCCTTCGCCACACCCGATCCCGTCGATCGACTTCCGCGCCCTGCTCAACAACGAGCAATACGCCGCCGTCACCGCCGCGCCGGGCCCGCTGCTCGTGCTCGCCGGCGCCGGTTCGGGCAAGACGCGCACGCTCACCTACCGCGTGGCCTACCTCCTCTCCCAAGGCGTGAAGCCGGGCGAAATCCTCCTGCTCACCTTCACCAACAAGGCCGCCAAGGAAATGCTCCACCGCGTGCACGAACTCACCGGCATCGAGCCGGCGCGGTTCTGGGGCGGCACCTTCCACTCCCTCGGCAACCGCGCCCTACGCATGTATGGCGACGCCATCGGCCTGCCGCGCAACTTCACCATCCTCGACGCCGACGAATCCGAATCGCTCCTCAAGCAGACCGTCGAGGCGACCAACAAACTTTTCTTCAAGGACAAGACCAACCCCCGTCCGGGCCCTCTCTTCAGCGTCCTCTCCCTCGCCCGCAACACCCAGCTCCCGCTTGCCGATACCGTCGCGAAGAATTTTCCGCAATACACCGAGATCGCCCACCTGCTGCCCGACTTCGCCAACGCCTATGCCAAGGCCAAGCGCGAGCAAAAGGTCGTGGACTACGACGATCTCCTCGAACTCTGGCTCAAACTCCTCACCGACTCCCCCGACATCGCCCGCTACTTCGCGCAGCGCTTCCGCCACGTCCTCGTCGATGAGTATCAGGACACCAACACCATCCAGGCGCAGATCGTCGACCAGCTCTCCAGCCACCACTGCGTGATGGCCGTGGGCGACGACGCGCAGTGCATCTACTCGTGGCGCGGCGCCGACTTCGAGAACATCATGTCGTTCCCCGACCGGCACCCGGGCACCGTCATCCACCGTATCGAGGTCAACTACCGCTCCACCCCGGAGATCCTCGCCTTCGCCAACGGCGTGCTCAACGCCCAGCCCAAGGGCCGTCACTTCGACAAGGAACTCCGCGCCGCCCGCGCCCGCTCGATCAAACCCTACGTCGTGCAGACGATGGACGACCGCGAGCAAGCCGAGTTCATCCTCAAGCGCATCCATTCCCTCGTCAGCGACGACGGGGTCTCGCCCAACGAAATCGCCATCCTCTACCGCTCCCACTTCCTCGCCCTCGAGATCCAGCTCGCGCTCTCCCGCGCCGGCATCCCCTACGTCATCACCAGCGGCGTGAAATTCTTCGAGCGCCAGCACGTGCGCGACCTCATCGCCCTGATCCGCTTCGTCTACAACCCCTCCGACTCGCAGGCTTGGCAACGCATCGCCGTCCTGCTGCCGAAGGTCGGCGAGAAGGGCGCGCAGAAGATCCACGCCGCCGCGCTCGACCACGCCCGGCTGATGCAGCGCAACTTCCTCGACACCCTCGCCACCGACGACGTGAAGAGCAAGGTCGCCAAGGACGCCAAGCCCGAGTGGGAAAATTTCTGCGCCTCGCTCTCCCAGGTCGGCGACGCCATGAGCAACCAGAAGCCCAGCGACGTCGTCACCGTCGCGATCGACGGCTGGTATGGCGACTATCTGAAGGGCGCCTACGCCGACTACAATGACCGGCTCGAGGAATTGAAGGCGCTCGTTGGCTTCGCGGGCCGCTTCGAGGAGATGCAGGACCTGCTCGCGCAGATCGTGCTTCTCAACGGCGAGACCAGCGAACGCGAGGTCGATCCCAACACCGAGGCGATCAAGCTCACCACGATTCACCAAGCCAAGGGCCTCGAATTCGACGTCGTGTTTCTGATCGGCGCCGCCGACGGCCAGCTGCCCACCCGCCGCTCGATCGAGGCCGGCGACGTCGAGGAAGAGAGACGGTTGTTCTACGTCGCCGTGACGCGCGCGAAGAACGAACTCTACATCAGCTATCCAAGAGTCGCGACCCGCGCCGGTCCCGGAGGCATGCTGTTGCAACAATCCCGCTTCCTCCAGGAACTCCCCGATGACTTGTATGAGGAGCTTAGAATTAAGCGTTCATACGGCTGGTAAGACGACCCTTGCCTCGCCGCAGCCTTGGCGAAGGCGGGTCTACGAAGAGCTGCGGATCAAGCGCAGCTACGGGTGTTGAGAGTTAAGAGTGGCTTTACCCCGCGAAGGGAACCGGCCAAATTGACGGTACCGAAAAAATGCCCACTCCGACCCCAACGCCTCTCTGCGTGATCATCGCCGGACCAAACGGCGCAGGGAAGACAACCTTCGCTCGCGAGTTCCTTCCACGTGAAGGTGGCATCGTCCACTTCGTGAATGCGGATCTGATCGCAGCTGGACTCTCGCCGCTCAAGCCGGCCATCGCCAACCTGCATGCCAGCCGGGTGTTTCTCTCTGAACTTGATCGGCTGGCTGGCGCACGAGTGGATTTCTCTTTCGAGACGACGCTGAGCGGACGGGCCTACGTCGAACGGATCAAGCGGTGGAAGGCCGGGGGCTACCGGATTGAAATCGTCTATCTCCAACTGGCGTCTCCCGAGATCGCGCTCAAACGTATCGCCGCTCGCGTCAAAGAGGGCGGGCACGATGTGCCAGCGGTCGATGTGCGACGGCGCTTTATTCGGAGTTGGCGAAATTTCGAAGCCGTGTATGGTCCGCTCTGCCACGCTTGGTGGCTCTACGACGCCAATCTTCGCCCACCCACTCTGTTGAAAAAACACCCATGAAACGTCCCGCTCTCGACGCTCGCACCAAAGCCATCAACGCCGCCATGCGGCGCGCCGGCAAGGCCGCCGCCACCCGCGCCCGCGCCGCTGGCACCAAACTCTACGTCATGCGCAACGGGAAAGTCGTCGCGGAAACTCCGTAGCCGCCACCCGCGCCGGTCCGGGCAGCATGACTTGTCCCGCCATAGCTCGCGGAGCGACGGCGGATGCTGCAACAATCCCGCTTCCTCCAGGAACTCCCCGATGACTTGTATGAGGAGCTTAGAATTAAGCGTTCATACGGCTGGTAAGACGACCCTTGCCTC
>JAUXOH010000271.1 GCA_030682505.1 Candidatus Didemnitutus sp.
TGGTGGCGCTCGGCAACGCAGCGATCGTGCGCCGGCATGCCGGTCAGGCGGTCTTGGCCACCGGCGAGGGTTGGCTCTACCAGTCCGGAAAGATAACGGAGTTGAAATTGAACGAACCCATCCCCGAACTGGCGCCGTGACCGATTCCCTCCGTCAATTGCCGCGCCCGCTGGAGCCATTGGCGCACACCGGCATCCAACTGTTAACCGTCGTGTTCGAATAGAGTCCTCAACCGGCGACGATTTCCGTCGCTGGTTCGTGCCGGTTTGAGCGCCCGAAGCGGGTAGCGCGCCTAGCTCGTGGGTTGGCCGAACGTGTAGCGGAGATTCCACTCCCGCGTCTCTAGCGGCGCGAGGTCCAGCACTTGGTAGGGTTCGATCGAGAAGGTGTTGCCGTTGCCCCAGACAAGGCACTCGTTGGGAACGAAAGTGCTGGCAAAATCAAGGTGCGTCAGCCGGGGATGGGTGAGTCGGCATTGTAGCGGCTGCCTGGCCGGCAGGTGAAGAAAATCGAGGTGCCCATCATCCTTGCCGACGAAGGTGCGTTTGAAGGTGAGAACGCCGGCCTGGAGGGAGAAGCCCGGATTCTCCGGCAAGGTGCTTTCACGGGGCACTTCCAGCTGGATCCGACCGTTGGTCAGCGCGAAGAACGGATGGGCAAACCACTCGAGGCGGAGCGGCGTGCTGCTGCGATTGGTCAACCGTGATGTTGAGCGGAGTTCGCGGCCAAACAGCTCGAGGGTTCGTTCGAGTTGATAGTCGATGGCGCCGACCTGTTGGTAGGTGCGGAAGCGAATCCCGCAACTGAACGGCGTGATCTGCCACTCGCACGGCGCAACGACGACGGTGTCGCCGGCGTTCGTGGCGAGTTCGCCGGCGCCCAGCGCGAGGCCGCGATCTCCTTGCCAGGTGAGCGGACGGCCGTCGCGCGTGCGATGGCGGAAGGATTCGGGCAGTCCCTGGCCGTTGAAAGGCAAGGGCGAGGTCTCCGGCCATTCCGGACCGGTGAACAGGGGGCCGGCAAGCCGGTCGTGCACCTGCCAAATGTAACCGCCCCACGCGTAGCGGGCGCCGAGGCGCGCGCGGTCCACCGTGGGGTCAAGCACGTCAACCCGCAGTGTTTCGTTGGCGATCTCGAACATGGATCAGCGCACGCGAATCACGCGCAGGCTCGTGGATTTGCCATCGATCGCGAGGGCGAACTGGCCGTGCGGGCGGGCCCGAATTTCAATTTCCATGCCGGGCAACTCATAGGGGATGGCCTCGAAGCCTTCCCAGATCTGACCGTTTTCGAGCCGGAACTTGTTGCGCGATTCCCAAGCGACGACCTTGGCCCGCAAGGGCGGCGTGGTCTGCCAGTCGGCGTCGTTGAAGAACGGCAGGCCGAAGCGATCCAAGAGGCCGCGCTTGTTTTCCGCCCCGGGCATGCTGGGCGCCCCGAAATCCGTCTGGGCGCGGGCCGCCTGCAAGTCGGCCTGCCGGGCGGCGGTCGCCGCGCGGGCCTGACGGATCAAGGCGGCATCGATGACGCCGAGCTGGTCCGGCGTGAGCTGGTCGAGTCCGGCGCGGTGCCACTCGGCCATCGTGAGAATCGACTTGAGGCCCGGGTGATCCTCTTGGGCGGACGCCAGGGGCGCGGCGCAGACCAAGAACAAGGCGAGGAGGCGGATTTTCATGGGGGAAGATTTAGGATTTAGATGAAACCATCGCGAGAATTTTGTGCACTGACGAGTCGGGCAAAGACTCCTCCGTGCGCGGAAAGCGTGCCGAAATCACCTTGCTCCACGATACGGCCTGCTTCGAGCACGATAATGCGGTCGGCGTTGCGAATCGTGCTCAGCCGGTGGGCGATGGTGATGACCGTGCGCCCTTGGGAGAGGCGTTCCAGTGCCTCCTGGATCAGACTCTCGCCCTCGTAATCGAGCGCGGAGGTGGCTTCATCCAGAATGAGCACCGGCGGATTGCGAAGCAGGGCCCGCGCAATGGCCAGGCGCTGGCGCTGCCCGCCCGAAAGATTCACCCCGCGTTCGCCGACCAAGGTCTCGTAGCCGAGCGGCAGCCGGAGAATGAATTCCTCCGCATTGGCCTGGCGGGCGGCGAGGTGGACCTCCTCGTCGGTCGCATCCGCGCGAGCGAAACGCAGGTTGTCAAAGATGGAGCCCGAGAGGAGGAGACTGTCCTGCAACACGACGGCGAATTGGCGGCGGACCCAACGCATGTCCCATACGCTGAGGGGTTGTCCGTCAATCAGCAGGGTGCCGTCGCCGGGCGCGTAGAGACCGAGCATCAGGTTCGCGAGGGTGCTCTTGCCCGAGCCCGAGGGACCGACGAAGGCGATGTGCTCGCCGGGACGAATCGTCAGCTTGATGTCATGCAGGACGCGGCGCTCGGGGGCGGTGGGGTAGGAGAAGTTGACACGATCGAAGCTGATCTCGCCGCGCAACGGCGTGCGGAGCGTGCCCTGCCAGTCCTCGACATAGGTGGAGTCGACGAGCTCTTTGATGCTGTGGTAGCTTTCGCGGCCGATGAAGTATTGCTCGCTCAACCCGACGAAGGCCTGGATGGGTCCGAGCACGATGGGCAGGCCAGCGACGAAAGCGAAGAGCGTGCCGTAGGTGATGGTGCCCCGGATCGCGAGCACGGCGCCTCCGGCCATGACGACCAGCGCAATGACCTGGGTGCTCACATACCAGAAGGTGCCGAACACGGCGTTGATGTAGCTCTGGTGCACGCGCGAACGGGCGAAATCGTGACTGGAACGATCGAGATCGGTTTGGGCCTGCTGCTCTTCGCCGAAACTCCGCACGAGGCGCAGCGCCGAGATGTATTCGCTCGCCGTGCCCGTGAGGCGTTCCTGTGCGAGGCGGGCCTCGGTGTTGGTGCGCTGAATGCGGCTGAAGAAGTGATACTTGCCGAAACCGTAGGCCGGGAGAATCAGCGCCAGCACGACGGCGAGGTGCCAGTTGAGCAGCGCGAGAATGAAAAAAATGCTGCCGCCATAGAGGACGTTGGGCAAAAACTGATTCAGGACGTTGTAGAGCAGGGACTCGACCTTCTGCGTGTCGAACGCGTATTTGGAAAGGAGCCGGCCGGTCTTCTGTTGGTCGAGATAGCCGAAGCTCAGATACTGGAGCTTGAAGAAGATGCGGCTCCGGAGCTCGACCATCATCTGGGCCATCGCCTTGGCAATCTCACTGGCGCCCCACACCGAGAAAACATAGTGCACGCCGAGCAGGACGAAAAAAACGCCGGCGAGTTGGGCGACCGCGATCACGTCCCGGGCGGGCACGGCGACGTCGATCATGCGTTGGAACAACCACGGGCAGGGGGCGACGGCGAGGGAGCGGGCCAGTGCCAGCGCCAGACCCCGCCGCAGCTGCGGGCGGTTGTGCCAGAGATACCCGGAAAGGGTGCGGGCGGTCAGGCCCTCGCGGCTCATGGTGCGAAAGCTACCCGAGTTCGGGCGCTTGTCCCTTGGTGCGCTTGGGCGCGCGATTGCCGTGCAGCGCCGTGTAGAACGAGTCACCCGGCTTGATCGAACCGCGCTTCACAATCTCACCGGTGAACGCGGATTTGTAGATCGCCGTGAGAAACTCGAGGGTCTGCCGCGCCTCTTCGCCCGAGGTGAGCGGGCGACGATTGGCATCCATGTCGGCGACGAAGGCATTGAGCTGGGCACCGTGGGTCGAACCGACGTCGAGCGGGAAACTCTGCCACGCCTGCATGAGGCTGTCGTTCTCGACCGGGGGCACGGGGGTGAGTTTCCAGTTGTCGCGCGTGTAGCCGTAGAGGTGGGTCAATTCCAGCGTGGCCCGCTGGTAATCGAGGCGCAGGTAGGTTTCCTGCCGCGGGCTGAGCGCGCTGTTCACGATTGATCCGAAGGCGCCGTTCTTGAATTTCACCAACGCCATCGAGATGTCCTCCACTTCAATCGCGCGGTCGAGCGTGCCGGCCATGGAACGCACCTCGCTCCAATCGCCCATCAAGTGAAGAAAGTGGTCCATCGCGTGAATGCCGAGCCCCATGGTCGGCCCACCGAGTTCGGTTTCCCAGCGACCCCGCCACGGCACGGCGTAGTAGGCGACGTCGCGGAACCACAGGGTGTTGCAGATGCCGACGAGCGGGCGGCCCATCTGGCCGCTGGCCGCCAGGCGGCGGACGTGCGCGGTCGAGGAACCAAAGCGCATTTGAAAGATACACGCCGTGTAGCGGCCGGTGCGCGCTTCCGCGGCTTGAATCTGATCGAGCTCGGCCAGCGAACCGCAGAGGGGCTTTTCGCACAGCACCCAGGCGCCCGCTTCCATGGCCGCAATGCTCATCGGCGTATGCTGGGCCGGAGGAGTGGCCACGAGCACGATGTCCGGCTTGTCTTCGCGCAAGAGCTTGGCGAAGTCGGTGTAGGAGCGCGGCACATGGTGGCGCTTGGCAAACTGCGCGACGCGCTCCGCATCGATGTCAACCACCGCGTCCAGTGTGACCCGGCCGAGGGTGGCTTCGACGGCGTTGACATGGGCTTCGCCGATTGAACCAGTGCCGACAAGTGCGGCGCGATAGACTTTTTTGATGCTCACTGCTGCCCCAGAAGAAAGGGATATCGGTCAGCAGGCCACAGGAATTTTTATGAAAACGACTGAAAATTGATCGGCCGCCCCGAGGCGGCTGGTCAGCTTGGCCAGGGCTCGCTTTCTAAGCTACGCCCGCGATCTTTTTCAGCTTGTTCCCGGTGAGGCGTTGGTCGGGGGGAAGACTGTGGGGCGTGAGATTTCCGTGCGTCTTGGTCAGGGCGGCAAAGCGGGCCTCGGTGGCCTTGACGAAGTCGTCGACGGGGCGGGTTTCGCCAAAGAGCGCCATGATCTCCGGCAGCCAGCGATGCCCGTAGCGGACGTGGTTCTGTTCGTCGTTGCGGTCGAAGGCGAGCAGGGTGTCGGCCTCAAAGTCGTTCAGTTCGCGCACGCGGTCCATCACGAGGGCCTTGGTCGGGAAACTGCCGGCCTCGAATTCCATCGTCATCATCGCGTAGCGCTCGTGCGGTGCCATTTGCACGAGGACGTTGTAGAGTTCGAGCGAGTGCTCGAGCGTCATCAGATCAACCCCGAGGTGGGGGAGTTGGCGGTAGCCAAAGGCACTGTGGCGGGATTCATCCCACAAGTGGCGCGCCAGATCATGGTGCAGATCGAAGGGCGCATGCGGGGTGTCGTAGAAAACGGTGGCGAGATAGTCCACTGCATCCAATTCCATCATCAGCCAGACATAGACCATGAGCCGGATGACGCGGGCGTCCGTCTTGGGGTCGGCGAGCCAGTCCCGCACAATCGGCGTCTCATCCGGATCCTGACTGAAGACGCTGGAGCAGACCGGATACTTGCCCCGGTTGCAGGTGGTGGGGTGCTTGTAGGGGCGCTGGGCCGATTGCCACCCAAAGTCCGTGGGCAAGGGCGTGTGCGTGCGCTCCCCCAACAGACCGCCGTGCGACGCCAGCGCGGTCTGGAGGTGGGCGATCCAAGCTCCGGCCTCGATGCCCGCGAGAAAGGGCTCCATCTCCACGGCGTGCCGTTCTTCGTCCAGGATAAATTCCTCCACCAAGCGGCGCGACGGCCAGTCGGCGAGGTGATGGGTGGCCTGCAAATAGTGGCGGTAGGACTCCAGCAACGCGGGCTTCAACACCCGGTAGAATCCGGCCAGCGCGACATCGCCATCGGCGGGCATCACCGCCTCGGTGAACAGCTGCGCGAGACTCTCCCGCACGCTTTCTCCACTCCCGAAACCGCTCATCTCGCGACCGCGTTCGCGCAGGAAGCGGGCATGGCCCGAGGATTCCCAGAGGTGTTGGCAAAGCAGATACTTCAATTCGGGCTCGCCCACCCGGTAGACCAACGTCGTGGCGGTGCGGAGGAATTCGCGCTCCGTCTCGAACAACAGGCGCTGGAGGCGCGCCATTTCCTGGACGGCGGCGAGGCGGCCACCGGAGCCGGCGGTGGCCGGAGCCGGGGGGGAGTGTGGGGCAACCATGGCGGCAGGTTAGCAGATCCGGCCGCGTTTGCCAGCGGTCGTGTGGCCCGGAGGATTGACGCCGACCCAGCGCTCGTCGATCGGCTCGCTGGCGCGTTGATAGCGGCTGTCGCTCGAAATGCGCAGGCGGTTTTCGGTGCGGTTGTCCAGTGACGCGTGCACGAGGAACATGCCGAAGGTCAGGAAATCGCCGGCGTGGAAATCGGAAGTGAGCCAGCGACCGCCGAACTTGTTGCGCAATTGCGGGGGATTGTGGGAGAGCGTGCCGGTGAAGGTCCATTTGCCAGTCTTGGCCTTCTCGGCGTCCTGCGGCTTGTTTTCGCAAAACGCATCGACGTCGCGATACACATAATTCTCGAGCAGATCGGTGCGCAGGTGGGATTTCTCCAGAATCAGCAGGCCGCCGAGATCAAAGGGAATGTCACCGTAAGTCATCCAGCACGTCATGTGCCGGTGCGTGCCGCGTCCCATGTAAGGCAGATCGCAGTGGGGGTTGGTGCCTTTGCCCGGACCGATGGCGCGGAGCCACGTGAAATCGTAGTGGCGGACCGGCTCACCGAAAAACTTGGCGTAGAAGTCCACGAGCTGGCCGGAGTAGAGGAGTTTTTGCACGGCCTCGTTGCCCTGGGTGAGCTCGGGTTTGAACACGTAGCCCGCACCGGGTTTGCAGATGCCGTCCATCTCCGGAGACGCGGGATCAAGCACGCCCGCCGCCGCGAGGCGGGAGGTGAGGCTCGCCCGGGCGCCGAGCACCTCCTCGCGATTCAGGAAACCCTTCATGTAAAGGTAGCCGTCTTCCGCCACCCGGCGGCGCAGTTCTTCCACGTCGTCCGCAGCGTCGATGGAATCGCGGAGCCAACCGACCTTGTCATCGCTCATTTCGAGCTCGTGACCATAGGAATATAGCTGGGGCAGCGCAGTCGTGGTGCTCATGCCCACCAAAATACACGCGAATCGGTTCGTATAAAATGGTTGAAGTGGGAGAACTGATGCAATTTCTGGTAGTCGTGCCACCGCTCCAAAAATATCGCGCCCAACCCTGGCTGGAAAGTCCGCTCCGCACTCCGGTGGGAGAGATCAGGATGGCGGGCCTGCTCCACGACGTGCCGGGCATCGATCCGGGAAAGATGCGGATTTTGAGAAGCTTCACGCTCATGCTCATGGTGGAGGGTCGCGGCTACTACCGCGATGAGCGGGGCACGCAGATGGAGCTGATTCCCGGTGACGTCGTGTTGGTTTTTCCGGAGATCGCGCACGCCTATGGACCGTTGGAGAGTCGGGAATGGAAGCAGATCTACTTCGTGCTGGACGGGCCGCAATTCGTGTTCTGGCGCAAGCAGGGACTGCTGAATCCGGACAAGCCGGTGCTGCGGTTGGGTTCGCCGGATTACTGGAAGCAGCGGCTGGCGGATGTGCTGAAGGGCGACGCGTTGCACGGCCCGGGCGCGCCGATGCGCGCGATGGGACGGTTGTTGCAAGTGATCGCGGAGATGCTCGCGACCCAGGGAGAGAGCGTGCACTCGGCCAGTCGGGATGTCTGGTGGGAGAAGAGCCTGCGGTTGCTCGGCGACCGGGCGGCGGGCGGCTGGCCCTCGCCGCAGGAGGTCGCGCGGCAGGTTGGGCTCAACTACGAGAATTTCCGCAAGCGCTTCGCCCAGCTCGGCGGCGAGTCGCCGGGGCGCTACCAGAAGCGCCGGCGCTTGGAGTGGGCCTGCTCGTCGATCTATCACGGTGACCGCTCGTTCAAGCAGATCGCGGACGAACTCGGTTTCTGTGATGTCTTTCATTTCTCCAAGGCGTTCAAGCAGGAGATCGGGGCGACGCCCTCGGAGTATCGCCGGCGCGTGCGCGGGCATTGAGGCGCGGAATCAGAACCGGAGTGGCAATTTGACCTTGGCGGCCACTGGAGAACCTTGCTGGATTCTTGGCAGGAAGAGCCACGCGCGGAGAGTATTTTGAAGAATGGCTTTGGCTTCCTCTGGAAACTCACGGTCGAAATTCACTTCGGAGACGGTGCCATCCGTGGCAATGCTGAGCGTGGCGGTCGCGTCTGCCGGCATCCCTTCGAGCGAGTCAATCAAGGGCGGGATTTGGAGGAGGGGCCGCAGCGGCTGGTCGGCTTTCGCATTTTGCTTCAACCAGTTCGCGAGGACTGCGCGATGCAGCAATTTTTCACGATGATGGAAATAGGTGCCGACGATCTCCGGCAGGTTGGTCTTTACTTCCCGGCCTTCGGAAAAGAGGGGGTGGATAAAATGGGTTTTATACGTGACGTCGACGCCACCCGGAAGATTGGTGCTGCGCGGATCCAGCGAGATGACGGAGCTGAAAATTGTCGTGACGACTTGGGCAGCCTTCAGGTCCTCGATCTGGTGGACATGGATCTGGGGTTTGGCGACCGGGCGGTCATGAAAGATCTCGGCGTTCCTTTTCCTCGATAACACCCGTTCTTCATCCGACATGAGGAATTCCTCTTCGAAGTGAATGATTACCATGAAGCAGTCGCGCAAATCCTGGGCCGCGGTGATTTCAACTGTCCGCTCTTCAAAGGACCCCAACACGTTGTAACGGTCGCGCCGGACAGTGCTCCTGACGGAGCGCTCGTTGCTGAAGGTCGCCTCGAGGGCTGAGTATCCGGGGGCCCGCTCGGTAAACAGGGGCGTGTCTTTGGGCAGGCTCAAGCGGGTTCCATCCAGAACGATGATCGGCTTGTCCTTTTCCGCAGCCACCACGACGTGCTTCCGGTCCTTATATTCCGCGTAAACCACCGTTGGATGCGGCGGCGCGACAATCTCCGACGCCGGACAGAGGGTTGAAAGGACGAGGACAGAGGCCAGCAGAACCCGGGCTTGAGGCATGCTGCAACCTACGATTCGCGAAACGAAGCTGTCGAGTATATAGCCACCACATTCTACGGCCCAAAGATAAAACCTCAGTGTTTGCCGCACCTAAATGGCGGCAAACACGGCGCGACCGGACAAAAAAGAACCGCCCCGCCCGAAAAGTCGCACCAAACGACCTTCGGGCAAGGCGGTGTCCCCAACAAATCACGTCGTTTTCTCGCTCCAACCCTCGGGCCATTGCGTGCCGGGAATGGGGCGCCAAAAGATGTCGCGGTCAATCCGCGGAGGGTGATGCCGGTATTTCTCGGTCAGGACCAACTTGGTCTTGAGGTGACCGACGAGGTTCTCGCCGTAGAGGAAGGTGCTTTCGCCGACGCCCGAGACCACGAGCACCTCGTGGGGTGACGTTTCCAGCAGCTCGATCAGGCCGCGGATATTGGCGAGCTCGAGATCAATCGCGGATTGCAACTTCTGCACGCACGCCTGCTTCGTGGCCTCGTCCTTCGCCTCGGTGTAGCCGTAGACGCATTCGCACCAGGCGCAGACATTGCGCAGGCTCGTGATCCAATGCAGGTAGGCGCGCACCCGGTCGCGCAGATCGGTGAACACCGGCTGCACGTCGACCCCGACAGCCTTGCTTGTGGCGTCCAGCGAGGCGATCAAGGTTTGCAGCCGGGCAATGACCTCGCGATCCATATCGGCCGCCATCTTGGCGCCGGACTCGCGGGTGATGAGGTCGAAGAGCACGTCTTTGCCGAAGTCGATCTTGCCGGGGTTGTTGTGCTGGAAGCAACCGTGGCGCTCGAAGTATTCGCGCTCGGCCACGGGCACGGCCTCGAGATCCGGCACGAACGGACGATCCCACGTGCGTTGCCAGCAGAAGCCAAAGGCGCAATAGAGGCCGACCATCGGTTGCCAGCTCAGGGCTTCCTCAAAAGCGTCCCAGGCCTGGGTAAGCGTGGGGACGTGTTTCGGACCGACGAGGGTCGTGGCAAACTCACCCAGCACCTCCGCGACCGGTTTGGTGGGGAAGAATTGCACGGCGCGAATCACGACGGGATTCGGCCAATACGGAGCCATTGCGGAGTTGGTCAAACCACCGAGGGCACTGATCCGGTTGAGACCGGTCTCGCGCACGGCGGACAGCTTGGCGTGGATCATCTTCGGGAACGGCAGGCCGAGCAGGGGCTCGTGATTCATCACGCTCGTGGCCGAATAATGCAGCACCGGATCGACCCCGGCGGCCCGGGACTGAACGAGGGTTTCTTTCTCGGATGCATCCATCCCGGTGTGGAAAAGGGAACCGGCGACGGCCTGATTCTCCGGGTATTTCGGATGGTTGTAGGGCACGTGGTAACCCCGGACGAGCAGCGACGGCGCCTCCCAAGTGACATGGCCGCCCATGCCTTTCTTGATTGTCTCGTGTTCCACCTTGAAGGGTTCGATGCGGAGGATGATATCGAAGTCCGGGTTGATCTCCGCGGCAGCCGTTTCGAGGTTGCGGAGGTAACGCACGATGCTCTCCCCGGCGGTTTGCGCGATTTTGTCGTGATTGCGCCATTCGCGAATCATGAAGGGTCCGCCATTGCGACCGACGTAGAGCGAAGAGGTGTGTTCGAAGCCAGCGCCACTATCGTTCGTCCAGACGGACATGTAGCTCAAGTCCGGCACGGCGCGCATCAACTTTTGCAAGGCCTCGCGGTAGTGGCGCTGCACGATCGGGTGATCCTGCGCCATCGTGTAGCGGGGCAGGCGGGAACGGAAGGGATGATCGACGCGGGCGCCGCGCAGCGTGGGGTATTTCGTGAAGAAACGCTCCGGCATCGTGCGCGGCTCGAACATGCACACGCCCGGACGCAAGCCATAGCGGCGGCCGGTGTCGGCCAGCTTGCGCAGGTGATTGAGGTTGGCGTCAAGGTAGAGCGCCGGCCAGACGCCCTGCGTGAGCGGCGTGTCGACGAAGTGATTGAAGCCCGGCGCGTAGGAGTAGAATTGCGGGTAGTATTCCCAGGCCACCATGTCCTCGAACGGCATGTGCGCTTGCAGGCCATTCACCTCGATGTGCGTGAAGCCCGCTTCGGCGAGGGACCCCGCGTAGCGGTCGTGGTCGAAATTGCGCGCCGAGCGCCAGTATTGCGTGTAGCAGGCGTCCCAGTGCGGGCGATGCCAGTTGAACGTCGCGGGCAGCCACAGACCCGCCGCGAGTTTTTCGCGGGTCAGGTCGCCCACGCCGGCTGACAACAGCCGCACGGCGGCATAAAGAAACGAAGCGTGAGTCGCGCAGATATCACCCGTGCCTTCGTCGGTGATGCGCAGCCACATCCACGCGGGTGCATCCGCCGCTTGGGTCGGAAGCCCGCGCGCCCAGCCGTGTTTGGCGAGGCCGATGTTGACGCCGGCCCCCGGTTGCGCCGTGGCACTGACGATGGCGCCGGAGAGACGCGCGAGTTCGGTCGCAGCCGTGATTTCACCGGGCTCGGCGCCGGCGGGGTGAAAAACAGCGTGAAATTTCAGCGAGGGGAGCGGGGGAATAGGCATGGGGAGCAACCCCGAAAAGAAATCCCCGGTTCGGCGAGGCAACTGCATTCCGATGCCAACCCCAAGAGACACCAAATAAATCCCAAGATGTGCATTTATCACCTGGGTTCGCGTGGAGCACTCCACTTGGATTGAAGAAGCGGGCGGGCCCAAAAAACGCATTATGCTTCCGCGCGCGCCAGAAGGCTTCGGGCGACGAGACTCGGTGATTTCCCGCGAAGCTGAAACGTACAGATGGCTCGACTGCCGAGGCGTTTTCGAAACAGTTTTCCTTCTCCCACTGCTTTTGGCCAACCCCATCGATCCATGTGCTCGTCCTGCCCCCCGTCTGCGCTGCCTTCAAAATCAAATCGTTCCGTCGCGGCCAGCGCGGGGGTGCGCCCGGCAGCGGTGAAGACCTCGCGCATTCCGCGGGGGTCAATCCCGCGCGCACCGCGCATCCTCACCACGACGGTCGGCTCCTATCCGGTGCCCGACTGGTTGGCGGCCTTGCCGAGCGAACAGGCGGTGATCGACGCGACGCGGGTCGTGTTTGATCTGCAACGGCAGGCGGGGATTGATCTGCCGACGGATGGCGAACTTTACCGCTTCGACGTGAACCATCCGGACACGAACGGCATGATCGAGTATTTCATCCGGCCGGTGGCGGGCATCTCGTCGGTCGTGGGGCGGTCGATCACCGAGGAATTTGCGCGGCACTCCCCGATGGGTTTTCGCCGGAAGCCAGCCGGCGTCGTGACGGGCCCGCTCGGCGAGGGTTCGTTGAATCTGTTGGCCGATTGCCAGCGGGCAGCGGCGGTCGCGGGTGGCCCCTTCAAATTCACGGTCACGAGCCCTTACATGTTGTCGCGCACGTTGCTCGATCACCACTACCGGGACTTTGACGCGCTCACGATGGCGGTGGCCGACGTGATTGCCGCCCAGATGCCGGGCCTGCCCGCCGCGTGCGTCCAGGTCGATGAGGCCAATATCCCTGGCAATCCGAAAGATGGTCCGCTGGCGGCGCGCGCGATGAACCGGGTGCTGGATGCCATCGACCAGGGCACCGAGCGCGCCGTGCATTTCTGCTTCGGCAATTACGGGGGCCAGACGATTCAGTCCGGCAAATGGGCCGCGTTGCTCGAGTTCCTCAACTCCCTGCATTGTGACCACCTCGTGCTGGAGCTGGCGCATCGTCCGGCGTCGGACCTCGAGGCGCTCAAGAGGATCGACAAGGAAATCACCCTCGGGATCGGGGTGGTTGACATCAAGGTGAACCACATCGAAACCCCGGACGAGATCGCTCGACGGATCGAGGCAGTGGAAAAGAAGGTCGGAATCGGCCGGGTGGGCTGGGTGCACCCCGACTGCGGTTTCTGGATGCTCAAGCGGTCGATTGCCGATCGCAAGGTTGAGGCGCTCGTTCGCGGTCGCGACCGTTATCTCGGCTGCAGTTGAGCGATCCGAGGCTGTCCACCGACCGGCCAAGGCCGCTGACTACCAGAAAAAGTAGTTCGTGTCGTCGCTGAGAAAGCGCTCGCTCGGCGGAGTGTAACAGACCCGCCAGACATGGGCAAAGCGCGACCAGGGGCCGCGTATTTGGCCGTCAAAAACCAAGCGCGGTGCGAGCAACGGCCGTTTTACCCGTGTCCGGAGGCGTTCGAGAAAAAACTCGTGTCCCTCGGGAGTGGAGAAGAACAGGCAGCGCTTTTCGATCGGATGGGCCGACGGGCTGAGTTGGCGGGTGAGGCCAGCAGGCACGAGGGCGGAGAAGCAGATCGCCGCGCGATGCCGCTCCAATTCCGCCGCGGCCCGCTCACAGGCTTCGGCAAAGGTCTCCCCGGCAGCGTGGCCATAGGAGGCCTGGCCGTCTGGATAGACGCGGAACAGAATGACAGTAATCCCGGGGGCATCGGAACAAAGCACGGCCGCACGCACTCCGGGATAGGGAGAGGCGCATTCCGCCGCGGAGAGCCGGCCCTCCCACCAGGAGAGCAGGTTGAAGCGCTCTGATGCCTCCATTCGGGCGGCAACGCGCGCCTGGCGCGCGCGCCAACCCGGGAAGGCCGCCATGCCGTTGCTCGACGGATCGACGTCGAAGCCATAGCGCGCTCCGTCACCGGCTGAGACCACACTCATGTGCGCCCAGCGTTCCATCGCCTCTGACACCGCCTTGAAGCGGGCAATCATGGGCGAGGCATCGGTGCCGGAGCCGGTCGCCGTGGAAAAGATCTCACCTCCCGTCTTCCATGCGACCAACTCCGGTCGCAGAAAGGCGTTCGCCTGGAACTGACGGTGTCCGACCACCGACAGTTCCGTCAGGTCAATCCGCGCGATCGGTCCGCCGGCTGGCGCGGCCGCGTTGCGGTATCTCAGGGAGGCGAGGTTGATCATCAGGTTAGTTGCTCGGCTTCCAGTTGGTCACGATACAAAATGTGGTCGCCGGGGAGTAGTCGCGCAGGGTATCGCTCCCCTTGAGACTCTGGCGGAAAGGATCGAGACGGGTGGCGAGGGAAGAAAAGCCGCACGCCAGCACGAGGCTGGACGCGAAGCCGCGAATTAATGCAATGATTGAGGTCATGTGCCGATACTATCCCGAATGCGGATTTTTGCCGTTGCTGAATTCAGCTTGATTCGAGGCGACGGCCATGGTCGGGAAGGATGCTCAGGGGACCTTAATCTAGGTGTTGCCCGTGCTCGCGGCTCGCGCAGGATGCCTCAACGAATGATGTCTGTGTGCACCACGAGTTTAACGCGGATCGTCTTGCTGCTGTTGCTTTCAAGCGGCCCCGTTGCCGTCGCGGGCTGGCTCGATCCCATGAGCGGAGCCCCGCTTGTCGTGCATTACTCGCGCGAGACGATGGGAGCGCTGGAGCAGGTGCGGTGCACGACCGAGGACCGCAAGGGTCGGCTGTTGGTGGGAGCGGACGGACTGCTGGTATTCGACGGAACTGCTTGGACTCGCACGGCATTCGGCGATGGTTTTCAATTAGTCAATACCCTCCAAGGCACGGCTGACGGGAGGGTAATTGCCGGCGGGCTGAATGAACTGGGCTACTTCGATGAAATGGCCGACGGACGATTCGTCTATCGATCCTTGATGTCATTCGTGCCGCCCGAGCATCGCGAAGTGAATATCGTGTGGGGCTGCGCAGAGATCGGTCGAATGTTGGTCTATTTTTGCAAGGAAAAGGTGCTGGTGTGGGATGGCGAAAGGTTTCACGTCTGGCGTTTTCCCACGGCCACGCGGCTCTTCCCCGTGCCCATGGGGGACGAATGGTGGTTTACCCACAATGAGACGGGTTTGTATCGGATGACCGCGGCGGGTCCGCAAAAGCAATTCCCGGCGGAAGCACTGCCTCCCCGGGCGGCCATGTGGTTGGGAAAGGACGTCCGCGGTCTATTGCTCGCCGGCAGCAATGGCCTGTTTGTCGCGGGGAAACCGGCGGAGCCGCTCTGGTCCCCGGAAGCGGTTTCCTTCACCGAACGGGAGGCGGTCTCCAGTGTCCATGCGCTCAAGGGCGGCGGGTATTTGGTCACATCGCTCACTGGCCTCGGAGTCATTTCTCCCCAAGGTGAGTTGGTGCGAGTCCTGCGGGCGGAAGCCGGATTGCCGGCGCACTATTGGAACGGCCTGCGGGTTGACCATCGCGGACAGGCTTGGGTGCCGGCGGCGCAGGAGGGTTTGTTCCGGTTTGATGTCTCGGGGGCGCTGTCGGTGTTTCCGGATTGGGACGGGGGACCGGTCCCGACCGTGACTGGCTTGGTGGTCGGGAAAGACGGAGTCTTTGCGGCCACTCAGCGGGGTATCTTTCACCTTGCTCGCGCCGGCCGAAACGGGCGTTTCGACGCTTTCAAGAAGCTGAGCGGGTCGTATTTGACGGTCGAGTTGTTCGGCGACGGCCTGCTGCTGGGGATGTTTGCCCGGGCGGAATTCTTCGATCGGGGGGAAACGAAACCAATTTTCGAATTGCCGTCCACCACGGTGAATCAAATGGCTCCCAGTCGCACCCGCGCCAATCGGGTTTACATCCAGCACAATGGCAACATCGCGGTGGCCGAACGAGGTCCCGAGGGGGAGTGGAAAAGCGAGGCGTTGCTCAAACTCAACGCGTTTGCCCGTGATTTTGCAGAAGACCCGTCGGGCAATCTCTGGGTTGCGACGGCGCAGGACGGGCTGTTTCACTACGATCTGGCGCGCCGCGAATACGTGGCGGTGAGAGCCCCGGAAAATGCGGTGGTGGATGACAGCAACACGCTGCTCGCGGCTTCGCGGGACCACGTTTTCGGGCTGCTCGGCTCCCTGCTGGTGCGGGGTGATCAGGCCCAGCCCGAGCAAGCGATTCAAGTGAACCGTCTGCCCTTTCTGCACGCCACGCAGATGGCGGCCAACTCGGCGGGCACCCGCCTCTATGTGATCTTTGCGCGCCAGCCGCCCGCCGGACCCCGCGCGCAGGGCATGGGGGTCGTCGATTTGGACCAGACGGGGCAGTTCGTCCGCTGGACTGAATACGATGTGGGCGGACTCGCCGGCATCGATTCCCCCACCGCGCTGGCGCTGGAGGAGCGCAGCGAAGGGAACGTGCTTTGGATTGGCGGGACCCGGGGGGTGATGCGCCTGGCGGCGAACGAACTCAAGCACGCGGAAGCCCCGCTCGCTTTGCAGTTGTCGGTCGTGGCCAATGGTTCCGTGGTCATGCCGAATTCGCGACCGACGTTTGCGTTTGCCGATCACCATCTGGCTTTCCGTTTGTTCTCCCCGGAAATCACCCGCCGGGACGAACGGTGGTTTCAAACCCGACTGGGTGAAAGCGGAGGCCCGTGGTCGCCCGCGAGTCGGACGGACAGCTTTGAGTTCACCCGCCTCTCGGAAGGACAGCACACGTTTGCCGTCCGCGCGCTCGACCCGGCCGGGAGAGTGAGTGCCGAGACGGCAGTCACCTTCCGGATTTTGCCGCCGTGGTGGCGTTCGCCCTGGGCCTTTGCGACCTATGCCGTCGGGCTGATTGGATTCGTCCTGACTTTCGTCAAGGTGCGCGAGCGCAGGCTTCGCCAACACTCTGAGAAACTGGAGCGCACGGTCGAACTGCGCACGGGCGAGTTGATCAAGGCCAATGCGGCGAAAGACGAATTCCTCTCGAGCATCAGTCACGAAATCCGCAATCCACTCAACGGAGTGGTCGGCCTGGCGGCCGGCATCGATCCGCAGAAACTGGATTCCGCGACGCGGACGAAGTTCAATCATTTGCGCAATTGCGCCGAACATCTTTCCGGCATGCTGGAGGACATCTTGGATTTCTCAAAACTGGAGGCGGGCGCGATGAAATTGAACCAGCAGGTGTTCAATCTCCATCATCTCGTCTATTCGCTTTTCTCGCTCACCAGCGCAGCCAGCGCGAAGGCCGGCGTGCCGCTGGATGTGGCGATTTCCCCCAGTGTGCCCCAATGGGTGGAGGGTGATCCCGCCCGCATCCGCCAGATCCTGCTCAACTTTGTGATCAATGCCCTGCATTATGCCGGTCGCGGCGAAGTCCTGCTGACGGTGTGGTCGCGTTCGGCGACTCCGGAGCGGGTGGAAATCACCTTTGCGGTTTCAGACGACGGTCCGGGGATATCGCAGGAGGAACAGGGAAAGCTTTTCACCCGCTTCAGCCGGGGGGACGCCGCCAAAGTCAATCGGGTGGCGGGTTCGGGCATCGGACTGGCCGTTTGTCGATCCTTGGCCGAACAGATGAAGGGTCGGCTTTGGGTCGAGAGCGAAGTCGGCTCGGGAGCCACGTTTCATTTTGCGGTTCCCCTGCCGGTGGCCCAAGCACCGCAGGCGGTGGAAGCCACCGCGCAACCCAGTGGGCGTTGGCACGCGCTTGTGGTGGACGACGAGGAGTATAATCTCGTGGTTCTGATGGGTCTGTTGGAACCCTTGGGCTTCCGTTTTACCCAAGCCAACAGCATGCTGGGGGCGCTCGCCGCCGCGCGGAGCGACGCGAAATTTGACGCGGTTTTCCTCGATTTCAACCTGCCCGACGGCAGCGGTCCGGAACTCACCCGCACCCTGCGGAGTTTGCCCGGGTTTCCCGCCGAGGTTCCCATTGTGGCCACCACGGCCTTCGTCGAACCGGGAAAGCACGAAGAGTGCTTGCAGGCGGGCATGAGCTATGTGCTGACGAAACCGCTCACCGTCGAAAAAATCATCGCGGCCCTGACGCACAGTTCCGATCGCTGGAAATCAGTTTCGCCCATCCAGGTGCCCGCCGGGCCGGGTCCTGATCCGCTCGCGGCCCTGCGTTTGCTGGTGAAACGAAAGGGCACCACCTATGCGGAGGAACTGAGTCTTTTCTGGCGGGAATTGGAAACCGAGGTTGCTGACACCTCGTCGGCTCTCGTCGCGCAGGACCCGGCGCACGCGAGTCAGGAGGCACATAAGCTCGCCGGGCGCTTCGCGTTCATCCATGCCGCCGCAGAGGAGGAATTGGTGCGGCGTTTTGAGAAAGAGGCCGTCAATGGGGCTTGGCCGGAAGCGGGCCGCACCTGGGCTCGCCTGACGGGCGGTCTCGAGGCTTTGCGGTCGCGGCTTAGTGGAGCCGATCGAGCTGCTCGGGGCGGGTCAGACCATTGACAATGGCATAATGCATCAGCTTCGGCGTCGTGTGCACATCGATCTTGCGCATG
>JAUXOH010000123.1 GCA_030682505.1 Candidatus Didemnitutus sp.
GCTCTTGGACATGCGCATGAAGAGTTCCGTCGCCGCCGGGAAGTGTCCGCTGGCAAAACGCTCCGCCCCATACTCGGCGCGGATGGCGGCCAGTTCTTCGGCCAACAGTTGATCATACAGCGCGGCGGTGATCGCGCGCCCGTCATCGAGCTTGGCGCCATACTTGAGCCACTGCCAGAGCTGCGAACGGGAAATCTCGGAGGTCGCGAGATCCTCCATCAGGTTGTGAATCGGTTCCGCGCCGGAGCCGCCGAGCCACGCCTCGAGGTAGCGCACGCCGACGTGCAGGTTCCAGCGCACGCCCTTTTCCGTGATCGGCCCGTGCAGCGGCGCGAGCAGGTCGGCGGCGGTCACCGGCACGTCGTGCCGCACGTGAAGCTGGTTGGGGCCCTTCATGTGTTCGCCAAACGCATCGAGCGCCGTTTGCACGAGACCGGGATGCGCGACCCAGGTGCCGTCGTGTCCGAAGCGGACTTCGCGCTCCTTGTCGGCGCGCACCTTGGCGATCGCCGCCGCGTTGGCCGCCGGGTCGTTCTTGATCGGAATCTGCGCCGCCATGCCGCCCATGGCGTAGGCCCCGTGGCGATGGCAGACGTTGACGACGTGCGTCACATAGGCGCGCAGGAAGGGCGCCTCCATCGTGATCAGCGTGCGATCCGGGAAGAGGTAGCCGGGTCGGTTGCGCAGCTTCTTCACGAAACTGAACATGTAGTCCCACCGCCCGCAGTTCAGGCCGGAGGCGTGCTCCCGCAGTTCGTAGAGAATTTCCTCGGCCTCGAAGGCACCTGTGATCGTCTCGATCAACATCGTGGCACGAATCGTGCCGCGCGGCAGCCCGAGGGCGGCCTGGGCGTGCACGAAGACGTCGTTCCACAAGCGGGCCTCCCGGTGGCTCTCCAGCTTGGGCAGGTAAAAATACGGACCGCTGCCGCGCGCGACCAAGGCCCGGGCGTTGTGGAAAAAATAGAGCCCCCAGTCGAAGAGCGACGCCGGCACCCGCTGGCCGTCAAGCAGCGCGTGTTTTTCCTCCATGTGCCAGCCGCGGGGGCGGGCGAGCACCACGGCGATTTTCTCCTTCAACGCGTAGCTCTTTCCCTCGGGGGACGTGTAGGTGATCGTGCGCCGCGCCGCATCGCGCATGTTCAGCTGGCCCTCGAGAACATTTTCCCACGTGGGCGAGTTGGCATCCTCGAAGTCGGCCATCCAGCATTGCGCGCCGGAGTTGAGGGCATTGATCGCCATCTTGCGGTCAACCGGACCTGTGATCTCGGTGCGGCGATCAATCAGGTCGGCGGGGATCGGGGCGACCTGCCAGTCACCGCCGCGAATCGCCGCAGTCTCCGGCAGGAAGTCGGGCAGCCGGCCCGCGTCAATCTGCGCCTGGCGCTCGACCCGCCGGCCGAGCAGATCGGTGCGGCGGGCGCCGAACTGGCGGCACAGGTCCGCCACGAATGCACAGGCCTCCGGGGTCAAAATCTCAGCGTAACGGGCATTCATCGGCCCAACGATCGTCAGGCCGCCAATCGGCGTGGGGGGACTCATCTGCATCATGAACCGTAGGCGGGAGCGCGAACCGCTGTCAGCACCAGAATGACCGCCCCACCCACCCCCGTCCCCGCGCAAGAAGAGACTCGCCAGCCGCACGCCGCACCGCCCAAATACCGCGCGATGGGCCCCAATGATTTCATGCGCGAAGCAATTCGCCTCGCCGACGACGGAATGCAAGGTGACCGCGGAGGGCCCTTTGGCTGCGTGGTCGTGCGCCAGGGCGAAATCGTGGGCCGGGGCAACAACCGCGTCACCTCCACCAACGACCCGACGGCGCACGCCGAGGTCACCGCGATCCGCGATGCCTGCGCGCAATTGCAGACCTTCCAGTTGCAGGACTGCGAACTCTACACGAGTTGCGAACCGTGCCCAATGTGCCTGTCGGCGATCTACTGGGCGCGCATCCCGACGGTGTTTTACGGCAACACGCGCTCCGACGCGGCCGCGATCGGCTTCGACGACGATTTCATCTACCAACAAATCCCGTTACCCCTCGAAAAACGGGCCATCGCCATCCGGCCGCTGTTGCGCGACGAAGCGCAGACGACTTTTCAGCGGTGGAGCGCGAAGCCGGACAAAGTCCGCTACTGATCCCCCGCCATGGACACCTACTGGATGGAATTCGCCGGCATGCTGGTGCGCTGGCTGCATGTCATCGCCGGCATCGCGTGGATCGGCTCGTCGTTCTATTTCATCTGGCTCGACAACAGCCTCGACCCGCCGGCGCCCGGTTCCGACAACGCGAAGAAGGGCGTGGGCGGCGAGCTCTGGGCGGTGCACGGCGGCGGGTTCTACAATCCGCAAAAATACGCCGTCGCCCCGGCCTCGCTTCCCGAGAAGTTGCATTGGTTCAAGTGGGAGGCCTACACCACGTGGCTCTCCGGCACCGCTCTCCTCGTCATGGTTTACTGGCTGCGCGCGGGCGCGATGATGGTCGATCCCAACGTCGCCCCGCTCACCGCCGTGCAGGCCGTGCTGATCGGCGCGGCGAGCATGATCGGCTCGTGGTTCGCCTATGATCTGCTCTGCCGCTCTCCCCTCGGCCGGCACAACGCGTGGCTCGGTTTCGTGGTCTTCGTCCTCGGCATCGCGCTGACGTGGGGGCTCACGCTCTGGCTCGGCGGACGCGCCGCCTACATTCACGTCGGCTCGTGCATCGGCACGATCATGGCCGGCAATGTGTTCTTCGTCATCATTCCGGGACAGAAGCGGATGGTCACGGCGATGCGCGCCGGCAAGCTGCCTGATCCGCGCGACGGTCAGCGCGCCAAGCAGCGCAGCGTGCACAACAACTACTTCACGCTGCCGGTGCTGTTCATCATGGTCAGCAACCACTCCGCGGCCACCTACGCGCACCCGCACAACTGGGCGGTGCTCGCGTTGATCGGCACCGCAGGCGTGCTGATCCGCCACTTTTTCAACCTGCGGCACAAGGGCAAGCTGCGCTGGGAATACCCGCTCGCCGGTGCCGCGCTGCTGGTCTTTACCGCGTGGTGGACCGCGCCGCGCGTGCAGGCATTGCCGCCGGTGCAGGGCGAAGTCACCTTCAATCGCGTCCGCGAGATCGTCGGCCAGCGCTGCGTGTCCTGCCACTCCCCCGCCCCGACCTTCCCCGGCATCACCGTCCCCCAAGGCGGGGTGTTGCTCCATACACCGTCCGACATTCTGCAAAACGCCCAGCGCACCTACCAACAGGTGATCGTCACGCGCATCATGCCGCTCGGCAATGCGACGCTGATGACCGAAGAAGAACGCGCCGTGATCGCGGCGTGGGTGAAAGCAGGCGCGAAGGTCGAACCCTGAGGCCGACCGCGTCGCGCCTCACTCCTTCGCGGTGCACACCGGCACGAAGCCCCACTTCGCGGCCGAGAAGAGTCCGCGATCGCTCAGTTTCAAATCAGGGATCACCAACAGCGCCATGAACGACAGCGTCATGAACGGGGCATCGAGTTTCGAGCCCAGCTGCTTCGCCATGCGATCCAGTTGCGTGTAGCGCCGCGCGGCGGTGCGGCCGTCGAGATTCGACATCAGCCCGGCAATCGGCAGCGGCAACACGGCGGTGCGCCCTCGACCGACGGCACTCAACCCGCCGCAGTGCTTGATCACGAGATTCACCGCCCGCGCGATCGAGGCATCGTCCGCCCCGATCACCGCGATGTTGTGCGAGTCATGCGCGACCGATGACGCGATGGCCCCCGACTTGAGGCCCACGCCGTGGATGAATCCCACCGCGACCGGTGCGCGCGGCACGTAGCGATTCACCACCGCGATCTTCAAGACGTCGTGCTTCGGGTCGGCGACGATCCGCCCATCCACCACCTTCGCCGCGACCAGCCGCTGCTGGGTGATCAGTTGTCCGTTCAGCGCCTCGATCACGTTGATCTTCGGGTGGAGCGCTTCGATCACGTTGGCCTGTGGGTGGAGCGGCTCGATCACGTTGGTCTGTGGGTGGAGCGGCTTGTCCCCAAGACGCTGAACTTGACGCGTTGGGGTCAACGCGTCCCACCTGAGCGCGAAGTCCGCCGCCGGGCGCGGCTGGGCGCGGAATTGGTTGGGTTCGGCCGAGCGCAGGCGGGGCAACTTGCTGCGTCCTTGGGAGGCCACGAGCTCGCCGCGCAGGTAGGTGCGTTGCACGCGGAATTTCCTGAAACCATCGACGACGATGAAATCCGCCGGCTCCCCGGCGCGAAGCAAGCCGACGTCGAGGCCGTAGTGCTCGACCGGGTTCACGCTCGCGCAGCGCAACACATCGAAACGATCCGCGCCCGTCGCGAGTGCACGGCGCACATGGCGATCAAGGTGGCCGCCGACCAGCAGGTCGGGATGCAAGTCATCACAGCAGAACATCACGCGGTCCGGATGCGTCTTCAGCAACGGAGCGAGCGCCGCGAAGTTGCGCGCGGCGGAGCCTTCGCGGATGAGAATCTTCATGCCGGCCGCCAGTTTGTCCTGCGCCTCGGCGAGCGTGAAGCACTCGTGGTCGGTCGAAGGGCCCGCCGCCGCATAGGCGCGGGCCTGCTCGCCGCGCAGACCCGGCGCATGGCCGTCGATCGGTTTGCCGAGTGCCGTGGCGACCTTCATCATCGTGCGCAGCGCCGGATCGCCGCCGAGCACGCCGGGGAAATTCATCACCTCGGCGAGATAGCGGATGTCGGGCCGCGCCAGCAGCCGCGAGACGGCGTTGGCGTCGAGCGTGGCCCCGGCGGTTTCAAAGGTCGTCGCGGGCACGCAGGAGGGTGCGCCGAAGTTGAACTTCAGGGGCGTGCGCTTGCCGTCCTTGATCATGTAGACCACGCCGCGGGCGCCGAGCACGTTGGCGATCTCGTGCGGATCGGACACCGTTGCCACCGTGCCATGGATCACGGCCAGCCGCGCAAATTCCGCCGGCGGCAGCAGGGAGCTCTCGATATGGATGTGCGCATCGACCAACCCCGGCATGATCAGGTGCTTTTCGCGCACCGTGGGGTCCTCCACGACCCGGGTAATGCGTCCGCGCCGCCATTCGACGGTTCCCGGGAAGACCCGGCGCTGATGAAGGTCAACGATTTGCCCGGAGAGGCGGCGGAGGTCGGACGGCATGCCCCGAGCTTGCCCGTCCCTCACCCGCTGGCAATCCCGCGGTCAAAAACGACTCGCAAAAGCCGCCGGGCGGTGCACGTTTCGACTCTATGTCCGCCCATCCTCTTTCCTCCGCTTACCAAAACCCGGTCACCCCTCGCCTCGATGACGACGACGACGACGAGCAGGGCGAGTGCTCCTCGGGCAAGAATCCCGGCCCGATCGGGGCGATGATTCAGCGCAAATTCCTCGAACAACGGAAGATCTTCCTCTGGGGCGCGGTCACCGACGCCACCGCGAAGGACCTCACCGAAAAACTGCTCTACCTCGAGATCAACGACCCGGGCAAGGACATCAATTTTTACATGAACACGCCGGGCGGCTCGATCACGGCGGGCATGGCGGTTTACGACACCATCAAGATCATCACCTCGCCGGTGAACATCATTGTCACTGGCATGGCTGCGTCGATGGGTTCGATCTTGCTCAGCGCCGCCGAGAAGGGTCGCCGTTACATCTTCCCGCATGCCCGCGTCTTGATCCACCAGCCCCTGATCAGCGGCCGCATGGTGGGCCCGGCCTCGGACATCCACATTCAGGCCATGGAAATGGAAAAGCTCCGCGCCGAGTTGAACCAGATCCTCGCCACCGCCTCGGGCCAGCCGCTCGACAAGGTCTCGAAGGATTCCGACCGCGATTTCTACCTGAACGCCAAGGAAGCCATCGCCTACGGCCTCGCCGACAAGATCGTCGACAAGCTCTGAGCGCGCGGGCCGGTTGCCCCCAAGCCAAGGCGGGAGTCACTCCCGCCTTTTTCATGGCCGGATTCCAACCCCGGCCAGGGGTTGCTCGATTTTTCCCTTCCGCCGCCCGGTCCCTTGCGCCTGACTCACGCCTTCGCTGCATGGAATTTGACCTGTCACGCCCTTCGCCACACCCGATCCCGTCGATCGACTTCCGCGCCCTGCTC
>JAUXOH010000313.1 GCA_030682505.1 Candidatus Didemnitutus sp.
CTCGCGTATCACAATGCCTTGGTCTCCCAGATGAGCTCCGGGCTGATCGATCGCTTCACGATGGAGAAACGGTTCTGCCGCCCCGATGGCTCGATGACCTGGACCCAACTGTCACGCCGCCTGTATCGCGACCAGACCGGCAAACCCGTGCAGGAGTTGAATGCCTTGGTGGACATCACGGCCCTCAAGGAAGCCCAGATGAAGATCGCCGCGGCGAAAGACGAGGCGGAAAGGCTCAACGTCCAGTTGGAAGACGCCATCACCCAGGCCCAGCAATTGGCCCGCGAAGCCAATCTCGCCAGTCAGGCCAAGAGCCAGTTCCTGGCGATGATGAGCCATGAGATTCGCACGCCGATGAACGGCGTGCTCGGCATGACGAGCCTGTTGCTCGACGGACCGTTGTCCCGCGATCAACGCGAGCTCGCCGATACCATCCAGTCGTGTGGCGATGCGCTGCTGGGCATCATCAATGATATTTTGGATTTCTCCAAAATAGAATCCGGCCGGCTCGATCTCGATCTGACGGAGTTTTCGGTGCGCGAATGCGTCGAGAGCGCGCTCGATGTGCTGGCGTCCCGCGCGGCGGAAAAAGGCATCGACCTGCTTTACGAGGTGGCCGATGGAGTCCCCGGCAATGTCCGCGGGGACGCCTCGCGGCTGCGGCAGGTGCTGATCAATCTGCTCGGCAACGCCCTCAAATTCACCACCAAGGGGGAGGTGGTGTTGTCGGTGCAAGCGGTACCGGACACCGATCCAGAACCCGAACTGCTTTTCGCCGTGCGCGACACGGGGATCGGTATTGAGAAGGACGCGCTCGGGCGTCTCTTCCAGTCTTTTTCCCAAGTGGATGCGTCGACCACGCGCCGCTACGGTGGCACAGGGCTGGGCCTCGCCATCAGCAAGCGGCTGGTGAACCTGATGGGCGGTCGCGTGTGGGTGGAAAGTGAACCCGGCAAAGGCTCCACATTCTCGTTCACCATTCGGATCGAACCCCTGCCCAGCAAACCGCGTCCGTTCGTGAACGCGGGTCGCCATTCCCTCGACGGCAAACACCTGCTGATGGTGGACGACAACGCCACCAATCTGCGCATTCTCAGCGCCCTCGCGCGCAATTGGGGCATGGTGCCCCATGCGGAAAGCGACCCCTTGGTCGCGCTCGCGCTGCTGCGGAGTGGCCGGCATTTCGACCTCGCCGTGCTCGACATGCAGATGCCCGAAATGGACGGCACCATGCTGGCCACGGAGATCAGAAAGACCATTCCAGGGACCGTGCTCCCGTTGGTGTTGCTTTCCTCCATCGGCCAACGCGTCGAAGGCGACTTGTTCGCCGCCAATCTCACCAAGCCGGTCAAGCCCTCGCTGCTCTTGGAAGTACTGACCGCTGCGCTCAACAGTGTCGCGACCGAGGTGGCGGTGGACGCTCCGGTCGGCGAGGCGGTATCCGACCTCCTTGGGGTGGCCGTCATCACCCGCGCCGAGCGGGTCTTGTTGGCGGAAGACAATCTGGTGAACCAGCGCATCGTCCTGCGCATGTTGAGCAAACTCGGCTTCGCTGCCGAGGTGGTCGGCAACGGCCGCGAAGCGCTTGAAGCGGTCGGTCGCCAATCTTACGACATCATCCTCCTCGATGTGCAGATGCCGGAAATGGACGGTCTTGAAACCGCTGCTCATTTGGTGCGTGACTACCCGGTCGCGGGCGTCCGGCCCTGGATCATTGCGCTGACCGCGAATGCCATGCAGGGCGATCGGGAGAACTGCCTCGCCGCGGGGATGGACGACTACCTGGCCAAACCGATCAAGCTGGGAGATTTGCTGCGCGTGCTCGATCACGCCTGCCATCAGCGGCAAGCAAGGAACCCGAAGGTGACGGTGACGATTTCAACCTGAAGCGCGACGGATTCCCGACGCGGCCTATTCGTGCCTCTTGATCGGTCCGCCCGTGCCGAGGGAATGAGCGACCTGCGGCCATAACTGGGCCGTGCGTTCGGCGAGGATGGCGCGACACTTGGCAACTTCGGCCTGGCGTTGGGCCAGATTCGATTCGGCAATTTGCGCGAGGTCGTCCAAATTGTAGAGGTAGACGTTGGGCACGGTTGCGCAGTCGGGCTCGATGTCGCGCGGGAGCGCGAGATCGATCAAGAAAAGAGGCCGGCCGGCCCGGTGCTTCATCGCCGCGGCGGTGATCTCCCGGGTGATCACCGTGTGAGGCGAGGACGTTGAGCTGGCCACGACATCCGACGCCGCCAGCACCACCGGCAGATCCGCCATGCTCGCCGCCCAGCCACCCGCGGCCGTGGCGATATCCTCAGCCTTCGAGAGGGTCCGACTCGCCACGGTGATCGACTTGGCTCCCCGGCTGTGAAACGCTTGGGCCGTCTTGAGTCCGATCTCGCCGGCGCCCACGACGAGGATTTTCACCGGATCCAGTTCACCGAAAATCTTGCCCGCGAGATCGACCGCCACTGTGGCGATGCTGATCTGGCCGGCGCCGATGGCCGTGTGGGTGCGAATGTGTTTCGCCGCCTGAAAGGTCTTTTGGAACACCCGGTTCAGCACCGGGCCGGTCCACTTCTGGGCCAAGGCGTGATCGTAGGCTTGCTTGACCTGCCCGAGAATCTCGACTTCGCCGACGATTTGGGAGTCAAGACCCGAGGCCACATCGAACAGGTGACCGATCGCGTCGTGGTTTTCGCGCAGCACAATCACGCCGTTGAGCTCGCTGGGCGCACAGCCGGTCATTTCAACCAAGGTGCGCCGCACGGCCTCGACGGACGCGGCTCCCGTGGCGACGCCGTAGAGCTCGACGCGATTGCAGGTGCTGAGCAGGGCGAATTCGCGCACGCCCGGCGTGGTGCGGAGTTTGGCGGCGAGGGCGGCGGTGCGCGTGGCGTCAAAGGCCAGCTTCTCCCGCACCGCCATCGGGGCGGTG
>JAUXOH010000316.1 GCA_030682505.1 Candidatus Didemnitutus sp.
GCAAATCGCAAACGGGCAATCAAACCGTGCGCGTCAACACCGAGAAACTCGACTCGCTGATGGATGTGGTGGGAGAACTGGCGATTGTGCAAAGTCAACTCATCGAGTCCGTGCGTCGCTTCGGCGGCGAGGGTTCACCCCTGCAGCGCAATGTCGCCCAGCTATCCCGCATTGCGAAGGAACTGCAAAACACCTCGATGTCGCTGCGCATGATTCCGGTCAAACAGACCTTTCAGAAAATGGAGCGACTGGCCCGAGATCTCTCGCGCAACTTCGGCAAGAAGGTTCATTTCCAAGTGGGGGGTGAGGATACCGAGCTGGACCGCACCGTGGTGGAGGAAATTGCGGATCCGCTGGTGCACATGGTGCGCAACGCCCTCGATCATGGTTTGGAACTGCCCGCGGATCGGGTGGCGCAAGGCAAGCCTGAGCAGGGCACCGTGCATCTGCGAGCCTATCACCTCGGCACCAACATTGTCATCGAACTGCAGGACGACGGCCGGGGGATCGATCCCGAAAAGATTTTCAAGAAGGCGGTGGAAAAGGGCATCATTGACGCTCATGCGAATCTGACGCGCGACGAGATCTTTGGTTTGGTCTTTGCGCCGGGATTTTCCACCGCGGAAAAGGTGACCGCTGTCTCTGGGCGGGGAGTGGGGATGGATGTGGTGAAGCGCAATATCGAGAAGCTGCGCGGAAAGATTGAGATTACTTCCGAAGTGGGCCGGGGTTCCACTTTCAAAATCAAGTTGCCGCTCACGATGGCGATCATCGATGGGCTCGTCGTCCGCGTGGGGGCCGACAAATTTATTCTGCCGAGCACCTCGGTGCAGATGGCGCTGCGGCCAAAGCGCGAGGCGCTCAGCACGGTGCACGGTTCGGGCGAGGTCCTCGAGTGGCGCGGCCGGATTCTTCCGGTGCATCGCCTGCATCGCCGCTTCAACATTCCGGCGGACACGGAAAACCCGTGGGAAGGCATGCTGGTCATCGTTGAACATGCCGGTCGCGTCTCTGCGTTGCTGGTGGACGAGATGGTCAGCAAGCAAGAGGTTGTCATTAAGAATCTCGGCGCGTTTATGCAGGGCTTGCCCGGTGTCTCCGGGGCGGCCATCTTGGGCGACGGAAACATCGCCTTGATTTTGGATCCCACCTCACTGCTTTGCGCTGCGTAGATTTTTTCCGCCATGTCCCAATCCGTTCCTCCCACCTTGGCGCAAGTTTGCGAGAAAGCGCTCCGGTTGCCCTGCTCACCCTCCCTGCTGCCGCGCCTGGCGAGTGCTTTGCAGAGCGATGAGAGTTCGCCGATCGAGATTGAGCGTTTGATCTCGGTGGATGCTTCGCTGGCGGCGGCGACCCTCCGGCTGGCCAACTCGGCGACCTTCTCGCGCGGCACAGTTGAGACCTTGGAAGCCGCCGTCTTCCGTCTCGGCGCCAAGGAAATCTATCGTCTGGCAGCCATGGTGCTCGTCAGTCGCTGGGAAACGGGAGGTTCCTCGGCCTTGGGTTGGGAACCGGGTGATTTTCTGCGGCGCGCTCTTTGCACCGCCATTGCCGGTGAAGTCTTGGCCAACACCACCGAGCGCATCGATCCGCAGCTCGTCTATACCGCGGGCCTCGTCTGCGATCTGGGCAAACTCGCGCTTTCGCACAGTTGCGGCGAATTTTACCCGGCCGTGCGGGCCTACCGCGAGCGGCTGGGATGCACGTGGGAACAGGCGGAGCGTGCCGTGTTTGGCTACCATCACGCCGACGCCACGAAGGAGTTGCTCCACGCCTGGCATTTTCCGCCGCTCTACCCGGCGATGGCCGAGTTTTTCACCCACCCGCATGAAGCGCCGCCCGAAGCGTTGCCCCTGCTGGCTCACCTGCACGCCGCGAAGTATCTCACCGTGGCCCTGGGACCGGGCGGACACGAAGACAGTTTTGCGACCAATGTGCATGGTGCGTTCCTGACCGAGTGGGGCTTCACGTCCGAACTGATGGAAGCGGCGATGCCGATCGTCCTCGAGCGCGTGACCGCCCGTCTGGGCGACAACCTGGCGACCGGCGTGGTAAAAGCGCATTAAGACGGGGAGCCCCGGGGCCACCGCCTTCGATGGAGGTCAGGCCGGCCCGCGCCTACTTTTGCGCCCATAATTGGGCCAGGTGCACGAGCGTTGCGGCCGATTTCTCCATGTCCTGCAGCGTGACCCATTCCCGTTGGCTGTGCACTTCGTGCATCCCGGTGAAAATGTTGGGGGTCGGCAGGCCGCGCTGAGTGAGGTGGGACCCATCGGTGCCTCCGCGAATCGCCTCGGCAAAGGGTTCCACGCCGGCGCGCCGCGCCGCTTGCTCGGCCAAGTGGACCGGACGCATGTCGCCCGCGAGCCAGTAACGCATGTTGCGGTATTGCTCCGTGAACGTGAGCGTGATCCGCGCCTTCGGTTCCGCATGACGCAGGTCGGCAGCGATTTTTTCCAGCGTGGCATGGTGGGCGGCGAGGCCGGCGAGTTCGAAGTCGCGCAGGATAAGCTGCACCTGGGCGTGCTCGGCCGAACCGGTGCACGCAATCGGGTGAATGAACCCGGCTTTGCCACTGGTGCGCTCCGGCGACTGCGCCAAGGGCAATGCCGCGAGGAACTGGCCCGCCAGCCGGAGCGCATTGACCATCACGTCCTTTGCCCAACCGGGGTGCGCCGCCACACCCTGGATTTCGAGCTGCGCGGCG
>JAUXOH010000128.1 GCA_030682505.1 Candidatus Didemnitutus sp.
CTCAGCCTCACCCGCGCGATGAAGAACAAGTGGGCTTGGTCCGCTTCGTGGACCCGCGGCGACGCCTCCGAAGTCAGCCCGATCACCTCGTCCGTCGCGGCTTCGAACTACAGCAATCGTGCTTCGTTCAACCCGAACGAAAATGTCGCCTCCCGCGCGAACACGAGCATCCGGGATCGGGTCGTTCTCTCCCTCACTCGTGAGTTCGAGTTCGTCAAGAAGGCCCCGACCACCGTGTCGGTCGTTTACCAAGGCCGCACCGGCCGCCCCTACTCTTGGGTGTTCTACGGTGATGCCAACGGTGACGGCTTCACCTTCAACGACCTCCTCTACGTCCCGACCGGTCCGACTGATCCCAAGGTCAATTGGGCCAGCCCGACCGAGCGCGATGCCTTCTTCGCCTTCGTGAATACCACGACGCTGGCCAAGTACGCGGGCACCAACGCGCCCCGCAACAGCGAGACCTCGCCGTGGCACCAGTCCATCGATCTGAAGTTCACCCAGCGTATCCCGGTCTACGGCAACCTCCGCGCCGAGCTCTACGTCAACGTCTTCAACTTCTGGAATCTCTTTAACAAGAATTTCGGTTCGTTGGATGAAGTTCCGTTCTCGTTCCGTCGCGCCGTCGCCTACGCTTCGTACAACGCAGCCGGCAACGGCGGTGCGGGCCAGTGGAACTACGTTTACAACACCACGACGCTCAATGGCGTCCCGGTCACCGTGAACGACACCCCGATCTCCCGCTGGCAGGTCCAGTCCGGCATCCGGATCAAGTTCTAAGCCGGATCCAATCCCCCCTTCAAGGCGGCTGCGGCAACGCAGCCGCCTTTTTCTTGGGCAATTTCCCCGCGCCGCCCTCCCGCGCAGATTGGAAGTTTCTTGAATCCGATTCTGAACCACCGGCGCACGGAGGCCATTGAGCAAAGCCCACTCTGCGCAAAAAGAAGGACGGCCTCATTCAGGCGATGAATCCCGCCCGTACGAAGTCGTCTTCAATTCCCCTCTCCGTGACCTCCGTGCCTCCGTGGTTCAAACCCGTCAGCGCAGCAGCTGCTCCAGGCGCCGTTCCTGCTCGCGCGCCTCGACCGAACCCGGATCGAGTTGCCGCGCCTCGCGCAACAGGGCCAAGGCTTCGCGCCGGCGGCCCGTCGCTTCGAGCGCATACGCGTAGTTCACACAGACCGCGGCCGAATCCGGCAATTCGCGCCGCACTTGCTCATAATGCACCAACGCATCGCCCGCACGCCCCGCATTCGTCAACGCCAGCGCCAGATTGTGCCGCGCATAGGAGAACGCCGGCTTGGTGCGCAACGCCTCCTCAAACCCCGCAATCGCCGCGCTCCAATCGCGGTCTTCCAATCGCAGATTGGCAAGATTGTAGTGCAGCTCCGCCACCGCCGGATGCCGATCGATCGCCTGCACCAGAAAACCCATTGCCGCCGCCCGGTCACCGAGCACCAGCGCCGCCTGCGCTGCGCCGGCCATGGCCTCGGCGTCGTCCGGTTCGATTTGCAACGCCGCCCGGAAATGCTCCCGCGCGACTGCGGGGCGTCCCAGCGCGAGTTCCGCCCATCCCAGCTTGCGCTGCACAGGCGCGAGCGTTGGACGCAGCCGCACGGCTTCGCGCCACTGCGCCGTGGCTCCGGCCATGTCGCCCGCCCGCTCCAACGCCACCCCGAAATTAAATCGGATCGCCGCGTCCGCCGGCTTGATCGCCACCGCGCGCCGGTGTTCCACCAACGCTTCGCTCACGCGGCCTTCTTCGAGGAGCAGCGTGCCGAGGTCACTGTGCGCATCGGCAAAATTGGCGCGCAACTCCGTCGCGCGCCGATACGCCGCAATCGCCTCTGGTCGCATCCCGTTGCGCAAATAATAATAGCCGAGGCTTGCATGCACGCGCGCGTTGTCGGGTTGGTGGCGAATCGTCTTCTGCCAAAACGTCAGCTCGTCGCGGTATTCCGCATTGCGCCGCACGGTGAGCACACCCGCTCCCACCGCGAGCGCCAGGCACACCCAGACAAAACGCCGCGCCGCCACCCTTTCGAGCGCCACGACCAGGGCCACCATCACCGCCGCCAGCGGCAAATACATCCGATGCTCTGCAATCGTCTGCGTCGTCAACGGCACGAAGCTCGAACTCGGTCCGAGAATCACAAAAAACCACGCGCCGACAAATCCCCAGCGCGGCCGCCGCCACAACGCCCACACCACCACCAGCCCGAATGTCACCACGGCAATCGCCTCGCGCCACACTTCGCTGAGTTGATAAATCACCGGACCATAATCGATCACCAGCGGGTGCGGCCAGAGGGCCAATTGCAGGTAGAGCACCAGCGCGCGACATTGCGTCACGAGATAATCCCACGCGCTCATCCCGAGCCCGAAGCCGACGATGCCCGCGCGTTGCTCACTGCGAATCATCAGGAAGGCGAGCAACAACCACGTCGCCGCCAGCGCCGCATAGAAAAATTTTCGCGCGCGCCACGCCTGCGCAAATGTCCCCGCCACAAATGTGCGGTCATAAAGCAAAATCAGCAGCGGCACCGTCGCCATGACTTCCTTCGTCGCCATGCCGAGCAGACTACTGACCACCGCCAGCACCTGCCACCCGCGCCCGCCCCTCGAGCCATCGACTGAGCGCACGAAGCCATAGAAGACCGCGAAACAAAAGAGCCCCACCATGACTTCGTTGCGCTGCACCACGCAGACGACGGATTCCGTTAACAACGGATGCACCGCCCAAAGCAGTGCGATGCACCCCGCGCGCACCGTCGCTTGGCTTGCGTGCTGCGCCGCAAAGGACGACAGCAGAAATGTCCGGCGCAACACCCCGAAAAACAACAAACTCGTCGCCAGATGCAGCAACACGGACCCCGCGTGATAGCCGCGCACGTCGAGTCCACCCAGCGCGTAATTGAGCGCAAAGGACAGATTCACCAACGGCCGCCCCGTCACGCCCGCCCCATCGAGCGGTGGCGTCAACACCGCGCCGAAATTGCCGAGGTCACGAATCGTGGTGTTGCGCACGATCGCCGGGAAATCATCAAACAGAAACGGTGCATTGAGGCTGTTCGCATACACCGCCAACACCGCCGCCGTGATCGCACCCACTGCCCCGCCGATGAGCCGTCCTTCAATTTTCGCCGGCGAAGGCGCTGGCGCCGGAGGGGACTGCGGTGTGACTGAACTCATGAAAAGTGAGGCCGGCGCTCCGCACCGCAGACAACGTGTCCGGCACCGCAAGCAAGGCGGCATCACCTCAACGGAACAGCTCGCCCGGTGCAAGTCGGCGCAAGTCCTCACCTACCCGACCAGCGCATGCGGCTCCCGCCGCCGACCCCGCTCCGCCCGTGGTGCCAGCTCACTTGCGGTTTCTGTGTCACACTGCCTGTCGCTTCGTAATGCGGTGCCTTTTTTCGGCCCCGTTTCGGCAAACCTCGCGGCAGGATTGGTCAAGACCCGATTTGCGCGACTTTTGCGGCGCTTTCCGCCCCGGGTTTCCCCTCTCAAAAGCCCTCGAGCCCGCGGTTTTTCGCGCGCCAAACCCACGCGAATTTCCACGCGGTTATTGTCCACCAAAAAAGTTCGGGAATTTTGGCGCGATAGAATTGACGCACCCCACCCGACTACCATTAGTAGTGTCCTTGGTTCCGGGCAGCCACATCCTGTGGTGGTCAATAACGCGTGAGAAAGTTCTGGTAACTTCGGTTCGCCAGAACGACTTCGACGCTTTTATGACCATGGGAGGATGGTTTTGCCGCCTGCAAAACAGTCCCGCTTCACGTCCGCACTAACCTCCTCGCTTCTGCCATGCTCAAAACCTTTCAAGTCGGCACCAAATCCTTCGTTTTGGATCAGGCAAAGGCAGAGGCGGCTTTTGCCGCGAAGATGGTGATCAACGGCCGCCAGGTTCCCTATTTCAACATCCTGCCGCTCAAATACCAGTGGGCCTACGATCTCTACAAGAAGATGAAGGCCAACCACTGGGAGCCGGAGGATATCCCGATGGGCAAGGACATCGAACAGTGGCGCGACACCGCCGCCGTGTCGGACATTGAGCGTTGGATCATCCGCATGGGCATCGGCTACTTCTCGGCCGCCGAAGGCATCGTCGGCGACAACGTCCAGCACGTCGTCCGCGAGATCGTCACCGCCCCGGAGCTCAAGCTCGTCCTCGGCCGCCACGCGCACGAGGAGAACATCCACGCGGACTCGCTCCTCTACATGATTTCCTCGCTCGGCATCAACCCGCACGAGTGCGAGGCGATGTTCGAGGACATCAAGTCGATCGAGCGGAAGAACGAGTTCGTCAACCGCGCCTCCCAGGCCCTGCGCCGCGACCTCGACATGACCGACCCGGCGAACAAGCGCCTGCTCGCGAAAAACATCTTCATCTTCGGCCAATGCATGGAAGGCACCCAGTTCTACGGCCTTTTCGGCATGGTGCTCGCCCTCTACCGCCAGAACAAGTTCCCCGGCATCGGCCAGATGTTCCGCTACACCCTGCGCGACGAGTCGAACCACATCGAACTCTTCCGCGACCTGTTCATGGACCTCGTCGAGGAAAACCGCGAGATTTGGACTGCCGAATTCAAGGAGGAGCTCCGCCAGACGATGGTCGAGGCCGTCAACCTCGAGAAGGACT
>JAUXOH010000318.1 GCA_030682505.1 Candidatus Didemnitutus sp.
CACTCGAGAACACCGACTTCCGCGCCGGCGACGAGTTCAGCCGCGCCGCCTACGGTCCCGGGCACCCGAATCGCAACGCCACGGTCGATGAGCGCATCGCCGCTCTCGAATCCGCCAAGCTCGAGGATCTCCGCGCGTTCCACGCCGCCCACTACGGCCCGGCGCACCTCGTGCTCGTCGCCGCCGGCGACCTCGATGTCGCCGGCCTGCAAACGGCTTTGACGACGAGCTTCACCGGCTGGTCCGGCGGCACGCCCGAGCTGGCCGCGGTGCAGAACAGCGCCACCGACGCCGCGCGGGAACAGACTGTGTTCATGGCGGACAAGACCTCGGTCAGCATCGTGATCGGCCAGCCCACCGGCCTGCGCTACGGCGAGGGCGACCACATCGCCCTCCGCACCGGCACCGCCATCCTCGGCAGCGGCTTCACCGGCCGCCTCATGGCCAACGTCCGCGACAAGGAAGGCCTCACCTACGGCATCGGCTCCACGGTCACCAACGACAATTACACGGACGGCGAGTGGAAGATCGTCGCCACTTTCGCTCCCGCGCTGCTCGACAAGGGCATCGCCTCGACGAAGCGCCAGCTCGACAACTGGTATCAGAACGGCGTCACCGCCGATGAACTCGAGAAACGGCAGGACAATCTCGTCGGCTCCTTCCAAGTCGGCCTCGCCACCACCGACGGTCTGGCGCAGAACCTCCTCGCCTCCGTGCACCGCGGCAAGGACGTCACCTGGCTCGACGACTACCCGAAAGTCGTGCGCGCGCTCACCGTCGACCAGATCAACGGCGCGATCAAGAAACACCTCAATCCCGAGCAGATGTTCCTGATCAAGGCCGGCACCGTCCCCGGCGCAGCCAAGTAACCCCCCTCTGAGGAACCCGCGGTCCCGAACGGCCGCGGGTTCTTTGTTTCCCGACCGTTGTCGCGTTCGCCTTCACCCGGCCTGCTCGCCAGCGCGTTCCCGACCTTTCCGAAGCCCGCCCTCCCCGGCGGGCTTCGTTGTTTTCGCGGGAGAGTGCGCCCGCGATTCCGCTTGTTCGCAGGACAAACCCGCTCCTACAAAGGAGCCATGCCCGCCCTCCTCTACACCGTTCGCGCCACCTGTCAGGACATCCAGCAACGCGGCCGCTTCCTCTCGTGGCTGACCCCCAGCCACGTCACCGAAGTGATGCAGGGCGGCGCCACCTCGGTGCGAATCGTCCTCCCCGATCGCGTGGGCGACACCGCGCCTGCCGTCGTGGAAACCCAATACGTCTTCCCCTCGCGCAAGGCCTTCGCCACCTACGAGCGCGACCATGCGCCGGCGCTGCGCGCCGACGGCCTGAAACACTTCCCGCCCGAAAGCGGCATCACCTTCGCCCGCCAAGTCGCCGAGATCGCCACCGAACTCTGAGATGCTCCCACGCGGGACCTCGCCCTTCATCCAAGTCCGCAATCGGATTTGAACCACGGAGACACAAAGAACACAGAGCCGAAAGGCTGCGGGTAGGTGGCGCGCTCGTAGCACAACGTGGCGCGGCCAGCACGCCACCTTCGCGAGCAAACCGAGCCGATGGAGTTGCCCCTGCCGGAGGAAGCGTTCTTCAGTCCTTCTGCCAGAATTTCCTCCGTGCTCTCGGTGGCTCCGTGGTTCCACGGCGCTTGTTAGACTAAGACGCGTTATTCCCTTTCTGCCCGCTCGCGGGATTGGAGGCGCACCCGGCCGGGCTCACCCTCGTCCGCCTGGTCGCCGAGATCCCCACCGAGCCCCGACCGCGCGACGGCAACTTGTAACTTAATGGGTTACAAGCTGCCGGGACGGAACGCGGCGTTGCTGCAGATCAGTTTTCGTCCGAGTTCTCGATGCCCGGGTCGATCCAGCCGAATTGATCGCCCACTTTTACGCGAAGGTAGTATTTCCAGTTCGGCGCCTGGTTGCTGCCATCGGGGTTGTTCCGCTTGCCGCGGGTGATCCAGTGGTCCTCGACCGTGAACTTCTTCCCGTTCTTTCCGCGATTGCGGAAATTCAGCGAGCCGTCCGGGTCCTCGGATCCCCGGTCCTGCACAAACACCATGTCCACCGCATCGTAGTCGACCCCGGAGCCGGAGCCGAATTCGAGTTTGATCGGAGCCTGCGCCGGATTCCGGCGGGTCACGACAATCGTGCCGTCCGCCACGATCTCGACCTGGCCGCTGGCGTTGGACGGCCCGCTGCGTCCGGGACCCGGTTCGAAGGACGGCTGGGTGATCTCACAGAACGGTTCGACCGGGACCGGCGACGGGTTCGCCACGAAGGTCGTGACGGCAAGGATGATGATGGCGGTATTACTCATGGGTATTTTGGGGTTGGGGGTGTCGACTCAGAAAAATCAGGGGGTGCGCAAATCCGGCCACGGCTCGAGCGGCATGAATCCAATGCGCTGCAGGCGATTGACCAGCGCCCGGCTCTCGGCCGTCTGGCCGAGGAGCGCATGCACGTGAGCGGCGGGGAACAGAATCCTCCAGTGGGCTGAGCCGGCCGTCCGGGGCTCGAGCAACTCCAGGGCGCGGCGCCAATGCTGCTTCGCGGCGGCCGCATCCCCGGCGAGGGCCGCGAGCCGGCCCGCCGTGATCCGCGCCTGGGCACAGCTGCTCACAAATTGATCGCTGACATGTTGCTCGCCCATCGTACGCTCGCCCAATTCCACGGCGCGCTCCGCCGTGGCCCGCGCGCCCGGGCGACCGAGTTCACTTTGCACTTCGGCTTGGATGCGACAGGCCACCCCGAGGCGATCAAGCAACCCGCGGTCCTGCGGCTCCCGGGCGAGTAGGTGCTCCAGTTTGCCCTGCAATTCATCCACCAGACTCTCGGCCACGAAGGCATTGCCTCCCGACCAGCTGAGTTCGACCTCACGGAGCCGCAGCGCCAACAGCCGTCGCCCGAACGTGCGATTTTGGGGATCGGCGGCCACCAGCCGGGTGAACAACCCGAGGGCCCGATCCCTTTTCTCCCGCGCCCTCGTTTTCTCGCCCGTAATCGCCATCACCGAGGCATGGAGCGAGAGCGCATCACCCAGCCGGACCTTCCACTTGGCGCTGTCGGGCTCCAGCTGCTGGATCGCCTCGATCCGGGTGACGTATTCGGCAAACCGGTCGCGCGCCTCGCCGAGATCACCCCGCTGTTCAGCCACGGTGCCAAGCCACGAATGCGCATCGGCAACCTGGTTCCGCAGTTGCAGGTCGGCAGGTTCTGCATCGGACAGGCGCTCGACGATCGCGAGCTCGGCGAGAAACCCCGCACGGGCCTCGTCCGGGTTGCCGGCGTCGACCGCGATCACCGCCAAGTTGTGGTAGCCATAGGCGAGTTCCTGCTGCCAGCGCGGCTCGGTTGGCTCAAGCGCGACGAGCGCCGCGGCCGTGTCGCGATAGCGCTTGAGCCAGACGGCCTGTTCCCCGTTCTGGCTCAACCGGCGCAGCACAAAGCCCGTCCAATATTCAGCCTGGGCACGCTCGAACAACGCCTCCGGGTCCTGCGGATGTCGACGAATCAACGTCTCGAGTCGCCCGAGGGCTGCGTCGAGAGCCTCCCACGCCTCGTCATTGCGCATCTGCTCGATTCGGATCTGCGCGATCTGGGTCAGACCGCGGGCATGTTGGGCCAGGGTCTTGGCGGTGAGGTCGCTTTCTTCCAGCGACCGGAAATACGCCATGATGCGCGCGCCCGCTTTCTCCACCGCCGCGAGTTTCTCGGCTTTCTCCAGCTTGGTCTTCACGTCATCCAACAGGAACGTCATCAACTCCTCGCCCGCCGCTTGGCGCCGTTGGGCGTCAAAGCGGGCCGCGACTTCGGCGTTGCGGGAGTGCCACGCCATCGCGACCAGCCCGACCACCACGACCGCCGCCCCCGCACTCACCGCCCACCGAATCCGTCGACGCATCAGCTCGCGCTGGCGCAATTCGTCAAACCCCACGCCGAGCAAGCCCGCGATCAATCGCAGCAGCGCCAGCTCCTGACCGTCGCCCTGGGGCCGCGCATCCGCCGCCACGATTTCCGCCGGCCGGCCGGACAGGTCACCGGTTGGATCCACCTCGGCCCGCAGCGCCGGGGGGAAACAGTCGTCCGCCGCCCCCGCGATCTTGGGTTCTCCCTCGACGATGAAACCAAAAACCCGGCGCTCCCCGTGCAGGCGCTTGAACGCCACGATCTCCGCCTGCACCCACGGCGACAACGCCGCCCGCGGCGAACAGATCACCACCAAGGTTTCCGAAACGCGCAGCGCGGCCTCGATGGTCTCGCTGAGATTGCTCGCGCTCGGCAGTTCATCGCGGTCGCGAAACACCGGAGCCAGGCGTGCTCCCACTTGGCCGACTGGTGCGGCCCGGCCGTGCAGACGTCCCGGCACCCGGTAATTCTCGAGCCGGCCCATCAACCAGCGCGCCCAGCGGGCGTCCGCATGGCTGTAGCTCAGGAAGACCCGGTAGCGTCGTCCGCCGCCCGCAGTTTCGCCCAGCATCGAGCCGCTGCCGACGATAGCAGCGCGCGCAAGGGGTGGCGAAGGCATGGGCGTGGGCATGCTTGTCGAATCACGCGGCTGCGAGAGGTGGAACAGATCGCGTGCTGTACCACTAAAGCCAAGTCCATTCCGCAAGGCGAGCCCTCACTTGGACCGGTATATATTGGGTGCTCTACCCAGCCTGCCCGCTTGCCCCCAAATACAATCCAATCTTCGCCGCTGAAATATCCAACGCTGTGCCGCTGAGGAAGACGGCTTGGACGGACCTCGCTGATTCAGTGTTGGAACCATGGAGCCACGGAGGGCACTGAGTCAGAACTTGGCTTGGTGAAACAAACCTGAACAACGCCGACGGACGTTAGCCAGCGCCAGCCGGGTCTGCACGGATTCAGGTGCGATACTGACCGCGCGCTCGGCGGATTTGGTGGCGCGGGCGACCCGTTCGGGCGATGAATCGATGCCAAAGATATAGGGCATGCTGATCACGTTGGCATAGGCGGCCCAGGCCTCGGCGTTCAACGGCTCAAGCTTCGTGGCCCGCGCTCCAAGTTCTTCAGCCAGCTCCCATTCCTCGTTCGAGGTGTCGTCGACCTTGTCGTAGATCCCCCACATCCGCGCCACCAGTTCCTGCGCCTCGGTCCGGGGTCCGGCCGGGGGCACCGCCGGGGCTGACGAGGCCGCTGGGCGATCGCGTTGGAAATACCGCGACACGATGACGGCGACCACAAGCACGATGACGATGGCGGCGAGGGTTCAAAGGGCGCGGCGTCGGTTCCTGATGGGAGGGGTTTTATGCCCCGACTCTGCCGAACCGTCGGGGCTTGAAGCCCCTCCCACATTTTCCGGCTCCATGCTCCCGGCTCGCGTGCTTCAACGCCCCCGTCCGATGTGACCAGAGCTTGAGTAAGCGTTGTAGCACCTCGGGCGGCACGTGGCCGCCGGAGAGTTTGGTCCACTGCACCGAACGGAACCGATCGGGCACGAGCGCGTCAGGCTCGCGTGTGCCATCGATCACGACCGGCAGGATGAACGCCACACCTGACGCGATGCCGCGGGTGCGCTCGGCGGCGAGATCCCACTCGATGCGGAAATAGCCCTCCTTCCGCGCCTGCGTGTTCGCCGAGATGATGGGGAGAAACAAGACACACTCCTTGATCTGCCGGCGGATCTTCACATCCCACTCGTCGCCGTGCTCCAGCCCGCCCTCGGCGTCAAACCACACCTCGACGCCGGCCGCGCGGAGCGACTCGGCGATGCGCTTGGCGACCTCCGCGTCTTGCGACGCGTAGCTGAGGAAGACGGCTTTGTTCAGGTCGCTCATTTCAATTGATCATCCGCGAGACCTATCTTGCGCAGGAAAACCGGCCAGCGCGGATCGGCATGCAAATTCTGCAGAACAACACCCGTCTTCGACCACGCGATCGCCGCATCCCTGAGATCGTAAGCGCGGTTCAACCACACAAACGCTTCGTCCC
>JAUXOH010000321.1 GCA_030682505.1 Candidatus Didemnitutus sp.
TGATGCCGGTGCCCGTGTCGGTCACGCTGACGCAAACATAGGTGCCGGGCTTCGCGTCGGGCAGCAGGGCGGCGGTGGCCTCGTCGACGCGCAGATTTTCCGCTGCGAGCCGCAGCGTGCCACCCTCGGCCATGGCGTCGCGGGCGTTGACGCAGAGGTTCATGAGGGACTGATGAACCTGCGTGGAGTCCGCGAGCACGGGCCACAGGTCCTTGGGCATGCGGATGTCCACGGTGATGTTTTTCGGGAAAGTTTCGCGGATGATCGTGCCCATCTCATTCAGGACATGGCGCACCGGCAGCGGCACTTTTGCCCCGGGTTGGCCACGGGCGAAGGTGAGAAGTTGCTTGATGATGTTCGCCCCGCGCTTGGCGCAGCCTTGCATGGTGTCGATCATGCGGCGGCTGGCGGGATCGACGACCGCCTCGCGCAACATCGAGGATCCCATGAGGATGGGCGCGAGAATATTGTTCAAATCGTGGGCGACGCCCGCCGCCAGCGAACCGATGCCCTCCATGCGCTGGGCGCGCAGAAAATTTGCCTCCAGTTGCTTCTTCTCGGTGATGTCGGTGTTGATCGCCAAGATTTCCGCAGGCTGGCCGTGCGCGTCCCGCAACAGCGTCCAGCGGCAGAACACGGTGAACGCCCGGCCCTCCTTGTTCACCAATTCAAACTCGCCGGACCAGGCGCCCTGATGCAGCACCGTGGCATAGGCCGTCTCATAGGCGGCCGCAACAACGCGGGTGCTCAACTCCGTGCTCTTGCGGCCGAGCACCTCGGCGCGGGTCCAGCCATAGAGCCGCTCCGCGCCGGCGTTCCAGTAGGTCACGGTGCCGTCCAACGTGCGCAGGAATATGGCGTCGTTGGCCGCATCCAGCAGGGCCGTCTGCCGTTGGATGCTGTCCTCCGCCTGCTTGTGCTCCGTGATGTCGCGGGAGACGGCGAGCAACTGCCGCACGCTGCGGTCGGCCTCGCGAATCGGCGTGATGATCACGTCCCACCAGCGGGGGCTGCCGGCTTCCGAAGGGCAAAACCCCTGGAACCGGCCTGTCTTGCCGGCCCGGGCGGCGGCCACGGCCTCCCGCACGCGGGGCTGGTCTTCCGGTTGCCAGTACGAAATCCAGCACCCGCTCAGGTAGCGGTTGGGGTCCCGGATTTCCAGCAACCGCTGGCCGCCCTCGTTCATGGAGAGCAGCTTTCCGTCCGGGTCGAGCACCTTGATGCAGTCGGAGCTGCTGGCGATGAGGCGGCGGTTGAATTCCTCGCTCGCTCGCAGCGCCTCCTCCGCCTCCTTGCGTGCAGTGATGTCCCGCTTGACGGCGATGAAGTGCGTGATCCCCGCACCCTCGTCGCGCACCGGGGTGATCGTCATCTCCTCGGTAAAAAGGCTGCCGTCCTTGCGCCGGTTGATCAGCTCGCCTCCCCACACACGGCCATCGAGTATCGTTTCCCACAAGTCCTTGTAGAGCGCCGCGCTGTTCCGGCCCGAATTGAGCAGCTCCTGCGGGTTGCGCCCGCGGATCTCGTCCGCACCATAGCCGGAAAGCGTGGTGAACGCCGCGTTGGCCCACTCGATCGCGCCCTTGCGGTCGGTGATGATGATGGCATTCGCGGCCGCATCGAGCGCGCTGCCCTGCAGCCGAAGGCTCCTCTCGACACCGCGACGCCGGTCGATCTCGCGGTTCAACACCAGGAACACCGTCACGAAGAGCCCGATGCTGGCCAGCCCGCCCAGCGGCAGCAGGAACACCGCCCGGCTCACCGCCGCCTCCGCCTCGGCCTTGCGGTGCCCGACCATGATCTCCTCCTCGTCATCCATCTCCACCAACAGGCGGCCGATTTCATCCATCAGGGTTTTGCCCCGGCCGGTTTGGACCAGGCCTTCCGCCGCCTCCTCGCCCTGCCGGCGGAACACCTCGATGGTTTCGGTGGTGAATTCCCGCTTGGCGGAGACGAGCGACCCGAGCGCCTCGAGCCGCCGCTGCTGGGCCGGATGGTCGGCGGTCAACCGCACCAGTGCGGCCAGTTCGGAGTCGGTGGTTTTCGTGGCGGGCAGGTAGGAAACCAAAAACGCCTCCTGGCCGGTGAGCAGATAGCCGCGCTTCATGCTCTCCACCTGCTGCAAGACCGAAAGCAGTTCGCTGACATGGAAGCGGACCTCGTTGGAGTGGGCGACTCCCCGCGCGGTGGACTCCAGGCTGGCCGTGGTCCTGAACACCAGGGCGACCTCCAGAAAAAGCACCAGCAAACCGGCGGCAAACGCCACCGTGACGCGCTTGCCGATGGCCCAGACCAGCGGCGCCTCCCGCCATGCGGCCGCCAACAACCCGGCGCTCAGCACAACAAACAGCCCGGCCGTGTGGAAGGCCATGCCCGCGGAATATCCCCAATCATCGCCCACCCGGATGCCGCCGGCATAGCCGAGGAGCACCGTCACGGCGATCACCATCACCAACCCCGCCGCCACCCGGACGGCCAGCAGCACGCGCTCACGCCACCGGCCCGGCGCTCCCAGCAGCGCCAGCAGCGCGCCGCCGGTCAGGACAAAATTGCACGCGGTCATCAGCACCATCCGGGCGGATGGGGCTCCCGCCGCCACCGCGGCGGCATCGGGGTAAAACAACACGTCAATGACCGGTTCCCGGTTGAAAAGGTGTCCGGTGAACGTGAGAAAGCCGTTGAGCAGGACCAGGCCGGCCAGCCCCTGCGCCACCCGGCGACGAACCGAGGGACGCGGCAATGCGTGACCCTGCGCGGCCCCGGCGGGCTCGCGGGCGAGGTGCAGCCAAAGCGCCAGCCCCGCGAGCACAAACGACAGTGCCGTGCTCGGAGCCATCAGGACACCCCCGAGGCCGATTCCCTTGAGCGCAGCGAAATCAAACACCCAGCCAAACAACACCACTCCGCCCACCGCGATCGCGAGGCCGCCGGCCGCGGTGGCGAACGTCACCGGCCAGACCGGGTGAAGGCCTCGCTGCCCGTCCATGGACAACCCGCTCTTCACGACCGGACCCTCGTGCGGCCGCCCGCGATGAGTTTTTGCGCCTGCTTCATGATGGGGAGGCAGCCATCTGCCGGATCATCGCCATTGCCTCGGGGATCTGCCTGGACTTCGAGAAGAACGCGTGTGCACCGGCCGCGAGCGCCTTCTCCCGGTATTCCGGAAACGAATAGTTGGTGACGACAATCACCTCGGATCGCATCTGCTCCGCGCGCATCTGCCGGAGCACATCCAACCCGGTGCCGCCGCGCAGGCTCCAGTCGAGCATCACCACGTCCGGTTTGAGCGCGCGGATCCTGGCAATCGTCTCTGGCACGGTCGCTGTCTCGCCCACCACGGAGACACCGGGAATCTCGGCCACCTTGGCGACCAGCCGCTCGCGGACGGGGATGAAATCCTCCGCCACGACCACGGTAAGAGTCTGGGTCTCGCTCGACATCGGCACCATGGTAGCGCGGGGCGCGGCGCGGCGATATGGGAGAGGTTCTCGAAACGGCGTAGGCAGGCGGCCGCGCCCGTGTAAGAAAAATTCGGACAGGGCGGGGGGTGTCGGGTGACGCGGCAGCGTCGGTAGCCCGGCCTCCGCGCGAAGCGCGCCCTGAGCGAACCTGTGGTGAGCACAGCCGAACCAGTCGAACGGGTCGAGGACGGTTCGGGCACAAACCTACCCGTCAAATCACGCCCTACAGGCTAAATCACAAGGGACGATGGTATAATACCAATCGCCCTGGGGTATTACACTACGACGATGCCGTAATGGTAGGGCTGCCGCTTGCGGCATGCCTGCTCACGTAAATGGCACGGCGCAAGCGCCGGCCCTACAGTCCAAGAGCAAGGGGTGCTTGCTATTACGGCGCGCCCAGCGGTCGCGCCCTACCCACTGAAATGAGAAAATGCATAGGGCAATTGGTGTAACGCGGCAGCGTCTTGAATATCGACCGGCGCAAAAGCGCACCCTTCAGAGCATGGCGCTCGCGAGACCAAACGATTGCCCTGGGGCGTCTTTGAGCGCCCCGGATTTCTCCAGGGCGGCCACGCTGTGTTCCCACGATTCACAGGGAATGGCCGCAGAGAAGTGGATCAGCCGGACGAGAAGCCCGATGAATGGGTCCTGATTTCCGCCCGTCGTCAGAGCTTCGAGACAGGC
>JAUXOH010000322.1 GCA_030682505.1 Candidatus Didemnitutus sp.
ATCGCGGGCGTAATAGTAGAGCACATAGTGGAAGCCGGCCGTCGATCCCCAGAGCAGCAAGTAGAGGAAGTAGGCGGCGCCGAACTTGCCGAGCACGACCTCCGTCGTCGTCACGGGCGCGGTGAGGAGGGTTTCGAGCGTGCCGAGACGACGTTCCTCGGCGAGGCTCTTCATGGTGAGGAGCGGCACCATGAAGAAGACGGGCAGCCAGAAGAGCTGAAAGAACACGGCGGCCGGCGGGGTTTCTTGCGGCGCGCGGCTGTAGGAATCGAGAATGCCGGAGAAGATGAACCCCATCAGGCCCAGAAAGAGCACCGCCGCGACATAGGTGCTCGGATTGAAGAGCAAGGCGCGGATCTCGTGCGAGAGAATGGTGAAAAAATGGCGCATCGCTAGATGGGTGGGGGGACGAACCAACAGGGACTCCCAGCGGAGGACATTGTTTCCCCGGATGGTGTGGCGTGAAGAGGGGACATCAGAATTTTGGCAAGGGAGGCCGGCTGACGGCCGCCGCGGTTTCGGGCAGGCGGGCGTCCCAGCTGCGGCGGGTGGCGGCCAGAAACACTTCCTCGAGCGTGGGGAGGGTGCGGTTGATCGCGCGAAGTCGGTAGCCGAGCGGGGGAAGGGCGTGCAGGAGGCGTTCGCCCAAATCGCTCTCCGCGTCCGTCGTCAACGTGACCACGCAGAATCCGTCCGGGCCGCAATCGCCCACCGCAGCCACCTTGATCGTCGGATCGAGATCGTGCAGCAGCGCCGGGAGGGCCGCGCTGTCGCCGGACACCTCCAAGCGATAACTCGTGTGGCCAAAGATCTCGTGGCGCAGTTCCGCCGGCGAGCCTTCGGCCACGATGCGGCCGCCATTAATGATGAGCACCCGGTCGCAGGTGACTTCGATCTCGGGCAGGATGTGCGACGAGATGATGACACTCATGCGGCCGCGCAGACTGCTGATCAGATCGCGCACGATCAAAATCTGATGCGGATCGAGACCGATGGTGGGCTCGTCCATGATGATCACATCGGGTTCGGCGAGGATCGCCTCCGCGATGCCGATGCGTTGCTTGTTGCCCTTGGAGAGTCGGCCAATGATGCGGTGGCGGTTGCGTTTGAGATCGCAGAGTTCGAGCACTTCGTCGATGCGGGCGCGGAGTTTGGCGCGGGGCATCTCCTTCAACCGACCCCGGAACCATAGGTATTCCGAGAGTCGCATGTCTTCGGGCAGGGGATTGTTCTCAGGCATGTAGCCGATATGCCGCCGCGTAAGCTCGGGGTGACTGGCAACGGCGTGTCCGCAGATGCGCACGGACCCGGAAGTTGCAGGCAGATAGCTGGTCAAGATGCGCATGGTCGTGCTCTTGCCGGCACCATTCGGGCCCAGCAGGCCCACAATCTCGCCGCGCCTCACCTTGAAGTTGAGGTCGTTGACGGCGACGACAGAGCCGTAGCTCTTGGCGAGGTGCTCGACCTCGATGGTGTATTCGGAAGTTTCGGCCATGCGGCAAAGCGCGGATGTCGGACCATTAACACGGGCTTTGGGCCCCGCTCGCAAGCTTCGTGTCAGGACGCATTCTTGCCCAGCGTGACTTCACCCGCGCGAAAGCGTTCCTCGGTTCCCGGACCCGTCTTGATAAGCAGGGAGCCTTCGGCGTCGATTCCGGACGCCACGCCGTGCACCATGCGGGTGCCTTGGAGGAGGGTGACGGCCTTGCCCCGCAGGATGTCGTAGTGTTCCCACCAGGGCTTGAATTTTTCCTGATAGGTGCCGTTGACGAATTGCGCATAGGCGCCCGCGATGCGGCCAATCAAGGCGGCGGCAAACCGATTGAGATCGACGGGTGCGCCGGTGGCGTCGGCCAGGGAGGTTGCGGTGCGGCGCAAGTCTGGCGGAAGATCGGCGGATCGACTGTTGACGTTGAGGCCGAGACCGAAAATCAAATCGCGCACGTGGTCGGCGTCGACGCGGGCTTCGGTCAGCATACCGCCGGCCTTGCGCCCGTCGATCAGGAGATCGTTCGGCCACTTCAAGCCGGGCTGCAGCTTGCAGAAGTTCGCGACCAGCTCGCAGACATTCAATCCCATCCACAGCGTGAAATCCTGCAGGCGGGCCGGTTCAAGTTGCGGACGAAAGACGAAGGTTGAGTAGAGGTTGCCGTTCGCAGCGCTGTGCCAGATTCGACCGCGTCGGCCCCGGCCCTGCGTTTGGGCGCGCGCGAGAATGATAAGGGGCACCGCTTCTCCGGCGGCGAGGCGTCGTTCGGCTTCGGAGTTGGTGCTGTCGACGCTTTCCAAACACACGAAATTCGGCACACGTTGCCGGGCGAGGTGGGCGCGGATGAGGGCGGCGTGCAGCGTGGCCGGGGTTTTCGTCAACCGGTAGCCGCGCGCATGAATGGCTTCGAAGACGAAGCCCTGCGTCACGAGTTTCTGCAGGTGCGCCCACACCGCGACGCGGGAGATGCCGAGCAGCTTCGCCAGCCGGGTGCCCGAAACGGGTTCAGGGCCGGGCGCGAGCAATTCGCGGAGAATGATGACGTCTATCGGCAGCACGCGAGCAACGTGATGATCGTCCGGGCGACTGGCAAGCCGGGCATCGCTAAGGTGTGCCCCGCAGCTTGCTCAAGCGGTTCAAACGATCGAGTTCCTCCGCATTTTTCTGCGCCTCGTATTCGGCGCGGGCTCTCTGCGCGAAGGACGGCGTGAGCAGCGGGATGTGCCAGCGGTTCAGGGCCAGCTCGAGAATGTTCATCTTTCCTTCGGCGATCCGCACGGCCTTGCGCGTGGCCTCGGCCCGACTGAGCCAGTCATCCGCTGAGGGTTGGGTCACTTTCTTCTCCACGACCTGAAAGTCGGGCAAAGTGGTCACGCCCTCCTGTTCGGAGGGTCGCTCCACCTTGTTGGCGGCTGCTTGGCGCGCGGCGTCGCTGGCGGCCGGGTTGAATTTCGGCAGGCGGTCGCGCACGGACTGTTGTACTCTATCGGAAGACGTTTCCGATGCCGAAGCCACGGCGGCGAGGAGCACGCACGCCGCAGTGAGGGTGTTGAAGTCAGGCCGCATCTCCCGAAATAGACCGCAATGTCTGGCAATAGTTCAGGCAGAAGCGGCTCAGGCCGCCTTGGGTGCGACCAACTTGGCGAGCACCAGCCCGGCGAGCAGCCATGCGACGACGTCGTAGAGCATCATCATGAGGTTCCAGGCCCAGCCTTGTTGCCACCAGATGGCGGCAGAACCGTGGCTGAACAGGGCGATCAAGAGGCCGATGACGAAGACAAACATCAGCCGGCAGCCAAAGGTATCAAGGGACGATTGGCAGCGGACCAGCAGCACGACCACGAGCAGACAGCAGACGAATTCGTGGAGGTAGCCCTTGATCATGATCGGGCCCATGGCCTCGGGAATCTTCCGGAAGTGGACCATGGCGAACGGACCGGCTTTCATTGCCTCGGCCATGGCTTCCTCGGATCCGCGGGGATCCGGCGTGATATAGGTGCCGTCCGCCGGCAGGGCGGAGACCACGGCGGCGAGGCTCGAGGAATCCTCGAGGGCGCGATAAGGAATGCCGCTGACACCGTAGTAGATGAAACCCCAGAAAAACATGACGAGGGCGGCGAGGGCGGGGGCGAGGACGAATTTTTTCATGGGGGTAGTGGGGTAGGGGTTGGCCCCTTATGCTGCCGACCGCTGCGCTTGGCGCAACGCCAGTTTGGTCGACCGCGGGTTGCCCCAACCTCGGGCGGATTACGTCCGGGCGAAACTCTCGGCGCGTCCGCGCACGCGCGGCCAGTGCACTTCGGGAATGGCGGCCCCGAGATGTTGCACTGTCTCGGCGCCCAGGATCGAGCCGATGGCGCCCGCGTCGGCCAGCGACCGGCCGCGCAGAAAACCGTAGAGAAACCCTGCCGCCCACGAATCGCCTGCCCCGGTGGTATCAACGAGTCGGTCCGCCTTCACGGGAGCGATCCGGTGCAGGTCGGAACCTTGGGCGACCCACGCTCCGTCCTTGCCCATCTTCACCGCCGCAATGCCGCCGAATTGAGCGAGTTCGCGCGCGTAGGCATCATAGGCGCCATCGCGTTGGAAGAGCGCCTTTGCCTCGTCCTCGTTGGCGAAGACGACGTCAACGCCGTCGCGCAATTGCTGCAGAATCCAATCGCGGGCCACGTTCACCACTTCAAAGGAGGCCAGATCGAGGCTGATCGTGCAGCCGGCGGCGCGGGCGGTGGTCATCACCTTGTCGGCCAGCGCCTGATTGAACAACAGGTAGCCCTCGATGTGCGCGTGCCGACAGCCGGTGAAATCGGCCAAGGTGACCTCTTGCGGGTGGAGGGTCATGGCAGCACCGAGGTGGGTGCGCATGGTGCGTTGGCCGTCGGGCGTGACCATGGAAAGGCAGCGGCCGTTGGGCAAAGTCGCGCGTTTGAAGCGCGAACCGTCGCCGCCGGCGGCGAGAAAATTTTCCAAGTAATTCTCGGCCGTGATGTCGCCGCCGATTTTGCCCAGATAGGTGGTTTTCAGACCAAGCCGCGTGGCCCCGAGGGTCGTGTTCGCCGCGGCTCCGCCGGGCATCATCGCCAGAGCGGTGCCGATGCGCCGGACGAGGTCGGCAATGTCTTCATCGTCCACCAGCACCATGCCGCCTTTGTCGCCGGCCACATGCCGGGTCAGGAACGCGTCCTCGACGTGCGCGAGGATGTCCATGATGGGGTTGCCGACGCCGATGAGTTCAAATTGAGATTCAGACATGGAAAATGAGGGAAACCGGGTGCGAGGAGGAGCGATCAGTTCGAGACGGTCATGCTCGTGGCAAGAATATGCTCATCATCGACTTCGATCAGAATTGAGTATTCGCCTGGCTGGGGAAACTGCAGGTTGCCGAGCTCGTTGATGAGATTGATGCGATGCAAGGGGCTTTGGGACTCAAAATTGCGCCGGATCAGCTCCTTCATTTGCGTGTGATCGAGTCCCATGGAAATCTTGACCTCGTGCTTGCCGGTGGAGACGTCGGTCAAGGTCATGAACCAAACCATATAGGGGTGAACCACGGGGAACTCCCGGGCCTTGATGTTCGAAAAGACCCCGAGGATGGTGTGTTTGCCCGACGCGGGGTCGATGTGGACGCCGTCGCACGTCAGCCAGACGAGAAGTTGAGGTTTTGACTGCACAGGAACGATAAATGCCGGGGGAATTGCTTTGCTGGCAAAGCTTTTTCTTGTGTCTGGTTGACGTGCGCCTTTTACCCTTGGGCCTGTGAAGTATATTTTCGTCACAGGCGGAGTCGTATCATCTTTGGGCAAGGGACTCACGGCGGGGTCGCTCGGCGCCTTGCTCGAAATGCGCGGACTGACCGTCCGCATCCAGAAGTTCGACCCGTATCTCAATGTCGATCCGGGCACCATGAGCCCGTATCAGCACGGCGAAGTCTACGTGCTCGACGACGGGGCGGAGACTGATCTCGACCTCGGACACTACGAGCGTTTCACCTCTGGAAAACTCTCCCGCGCGAACAGCCTTTCCTCCGGCCAGGTCTACGAGGCGGTGATCGGCAAGGAGCGCCGCGGCGACTATCTGGGCAAGACCGTGCAGGTGATTCCGCACGTGACCAACGAGATCAAGGAACGGATCTACAAAGGCGGCAAAGGCGTCGATGTGCTGATCACCGAAATCGGCGGCACCACGGGTGACATCGAGGGTTTGCCCTTCCTCGAGGCCCTGCGCCAATTCGCGCTCGAAGTCGGTCCGCGCGACTGCATTTTTGTCCACGTCACGCTCGTCCCCTACGTGAAAGCCGCGGGCGAGATGAAGTCGAAACCGACGCAGCAATCGGTCGCGAAGCTGCGCGAGATCGGTATCCAGCCGCACCTCGTCGTGTGCCGCTGCGAGCACCCGCTGCCGCTCGAGATGCGCGAAAAGATCTCGATGTTCTGTAACGTGCCGGTGAAAGCCGTCATCGCCGCCGAGGACGTCGAGGCATCGATCTACGAGTTGCCCGTGATGCTCCAGAAGCAGGGCATGGACCAGATCGTGTGCGACCTGCTGGGCATCCGGAACAAGCCGAACCCGAAAAACATCTGGGCCGACATCGTGCACCGGATCAAGTCGCCGAAGCATGAGCTGCAGATCGGCGTCGTGGGCAAATACATCGAGCTGCAGGACGCCTACAAGTCGGTCTACGAATCCCTCACTCACGGCGGCATCGCCAATCACGCGCGCGTCAAGATCGTTCGGATCGACTCCGAGGATCTCGAAAGCCGCGGAGGTTTGGCGCAGTTGAAGAAGCTCGACGGCATCTTGGTGCCCGGCGGGTTCGGCGATCGCGGCACGGAGGGGAAGATCGCCGCGGCCCGCTACGCCCGGGAAAACAAGATTCCCTATTACGGCATTTGTCTGGGCATGCAGATCGCGGTGATCGAATACGCGCGCAACGTGCTCAAGCTGAAGCGCGCCAATTCCTCGGAGTTCGATCCCGCCACGCCGCATCCCGTGATCGCGCTCATGGATGAGCAGCGCAACGTCGTCCTTAAGGGCGGCACCATGCGGCTCGGTGCCTACGCGTGCGCCGTGAAACCCGGCACGCTCGCCCGCAAGGCCTACGGACAGGACACGGTCATCGAGCGCCACCGCCATCGCTACGAAGTGAACAACACCTACGTCGAACAACTCGAGAAGGGTGGCATGGTCATTTCCGGTTGGAATCCCAAGCGCGGCCTCGTGGAGGTCATCGAGCTCAAGGATCACCCGTGGTTCCTCGGCGTGCAGTGTCACCCCGAGTTCCAATCCAAGCCCCACAAGGCCCATCCGCTGTTCGCCGCGTTCATCGCCGCGGCCATCAAGCGCCAGAAAACCCTCCGGAAATAGGCGGAGGCTCCGCCACCGGGGAGCGAATTCGACTCGTCGGAGCCGCCGCCGTCCCTCAGCCTTCGGTCCTCACCATGCTCTTCGATCCCCAACGCCTGCTCTTGATCGCCGGTCCCTGTTCGCTCGAAAACGAGGGGGTTTGCCGCGCGGTGGCCGCGACGCTCAAGGAACTCGCCGCGAAGCACCCGGACCTGAACATCATTTTCAAAGGCTCGTTCGACAAAGCCAACCGCACGTCTCTTGGAGGGGACCGCGGCACCGGCATCGAAGCCGGGCTCGCCCTGCTCGCCCTGATCAAGACGGAATACGGGTTTCCGGTGCTCACCGATATTCACGAACGCCAGCAAGCCGAGGCCGTCGCCAAAGTGTGCGACGTGTTGCAGATTCCCGCGTTCATGTGCCGCCAGACGGACCTGCTGCTCGCGGCCGCCGCCACTGGGCGCACCGTGAACGTCAAGAAGGGCCAGTTTCTTTCGCCGCAGGAAATGGAATTTGTTGTCGCCAAACTCCGCGAAGGAAAGGCCAAGGAGATCTGGCAGACGGAGCGCGGCACGACCTTTGGTTATCAAAACCTCGTCGTGGACATGCGCAGCTTTGCGATGATGAAAGCGCACGGCTACCCGGCGATTTTTGACGCCACGCACAGCGTGCAATTGCCCGGTGCCGCGGGGGGCAAGACGGGCGGTCGCCGCGAGTTCGTGCCGCCGCTGGCCAAGGCTGCCCTCGCGGCGGGCGCGGATGGCCTCTTCATCGAAACGCATCCCGATCCCGCCAACGCCATCTCCGACGGTCCCAACATGATTCCGCTGCCCGAGTTGCCTGCGCTCATCGCGTCCTGCCTCGCCGTCTGGCGCTCGGTGCGCTGAGCCACGGAAAATTTGCGGGCATTGACCCGCGCCGACCGACGCTTCTACTTTTCCCCCATGTCCACGTTCATCATCGATGTCCCCATGCCGTCCATGGGCGCGACCGTCAGCGAGCTCACCATCATCAACCTGGTCGTCGCGGCGGGCGCCAAGGTGACCAAAGGTCAGAAGCTGGCCGAATTGGAGAGCGACAAATCAGCGTTCGACTTCGAATCACCGGCCGACGGCACGATCCTCGAGGTGAAGGGCAGCCGCGGCGACGTGAAGTCTTCCGGGCAGACGCTCTTCCGGATGGAGACGACAGACCAAAGCTTGCAGCACTTGGCCATCGCCACCGCCAAGCACGACGCCGAGGCGACGGCACCCGCGCCGACTACGGCAAAGACGCTGGTCTGGACGCCTCGCGCGCTCAAGTTGGCCCAGGAAGCCGGACTCGATCCGGCGACTGCGACGGCGATCGAAGCCACGGGCCCGGGCGGACGCGTCTCGGGCGACGACGTGACGAAATACCTCGCGAGCCGGAAATAGGCTGCGTCGGCTCCTAGGATTGAAGTTCGTAGCCGAGCACACTGACCGCAGCCACGGCGGCGGTGTCGCAGCGCAGCACCAGCTGACCCAGCGTGATCGGCACACAGCCCGCCATGATGCACGAGGTCATTTCCGCGGGAGAGAAATCGCCCTCCGGACCCACCAACCACAGCACTTTGTGCGGGGCGCGCCCGTGCTTCGCGCGGAAATTTTCAATCGTCTGCCGCAGGGATGCGGCGCCGGCGTGCAGGCTGGCGACGAGTTTCAAATCGTAGTCGGCCGCCCCGGCGATCACGGCGTCGAGTTTCTGCAGCGGGGCCAGTTCGGGGAGCCACGGATTGCCGCATTGCTTGGCGGCTTCGATGGCGGCGGTGTGCCATTTCTCGAGCTTCTTCTCCGCCCGGTCGCCGGCGAGATGCACCTGGGTGCGTTCTGTGAGGAGCGGCACAATCCGCGCCACACCAAGTTCGGTGGCTTGGCGCACGATTTCGTCCATGGTCGAGCCTTTCGGCAGCGACGGGGCCAACGTGATGGCGTGGGGACGGGGCGTGGCTTGGGTGGTCGACTTGACCGTGAGCACGGTGCCGCCCTTGGCAGGATCGGCACATTCGGTGTGCCATTCGCGACCGCGCCCATCAAAGGCGACCACGAGGTCGCCGCGCCCGCAGCGATTGACGACCACGAGGTGATGACTTTCCGCCGCGGTGAGTCGGATTTCCACCGCGTCGGCGTTGGCGTCGGGGGCGTAGGCGCGAAAGTCGGGCATGGGGCAGGGGGTTGGCCGCGGGCAACGCGGCGGCAGTCGCCGAAACGATCACTAACTCGAAAATTTTGGTGCCCGGAGAGGGGGTCGAACCCACACGCCTTTAGAGGGCGACGGATTTTGAGTCCGTTGCGTCTGCCAATTCCGCCATCCGGGCGAGCCAAGACCGCGAAGCAAATTCAGCGGTCAGCCAATGTAAACCTTCTTTTGTGCGTTTAGTCGGCTGCGACTTCCACGAACTGCCCCAGCGCCCGGTAACGGGCGTAGCGCTCATCGAGCAGCTGCTCGGTGGTCTTCCCCTGCAACTCGGTGAGGTGGCGGGTAAAGGCGTCCTTCAGGGAAGCGGCGACCGTGTCCATGTCGTTGTGCGCTCCGCCCAGGGGTTCGATGATGACCTCGTCGACCACGCCGAGTTCTTTGAGGTTGGCCGCGTTGAGCTTGAGGGCCTCGGCGGCTTGCGGGGCGTTGGCGCGGTCCTTCCAGAGAATGGCGGCACAGCCTTCTGGTGAAATGACCGAATAATAGGAATTCTCGAAAATCAGGACGCGATCCGTCACGCCGATGCCGAGCGCGCCACCGGAGCCGCCTTCGCCCACGATCACGGCGATCGACGGCACTTTGAGCAGGGTCATTTCGCGGAGGTTGACGGCGATGGCCTCGGAAACATGGCGGGCCTCGGATTCCACGCCGGGGTAAGCGCCGGGAGTGTCGATGAAAGAAAGCACGGGCAGGCCGAACTTCTCCGCGAGTTTCATCAGACGGAGCGCCTTCCGGTAACCTTCCGGTTGGGGCATGCCGAAATTGCGCAGGATGTTTTCCCGGGTGTTCCGGCCCT
>JAUXOH010000323.1 GCA_030682505.1 Candidatus Didemnitutus sp.
GGCGTGCCGCGCCGCCTCGTGCTCAAACGCGCCCAGTTGGGCCGCGTCGCGGAGGCCTCGTTTCAGGAGCGCGTTGCGTTCCGCGATCGCACGCGTGTAGCCCTGCAGCGAGGTCAGGTAGCCGCCGTCCATCGCGGCGAGCGTGAGATCGAGCCAGCGGCGGCGCACCGAGGGTGAGCCGCGCAACAGCAGGTTGTCCTGCGACGAAAAGACCACGGTGGGAAACTTGCCGATGAAATCAGCGAGGCGGGTGACCTTGCCTTGCTCCCATTCGACGGTCCGGCCGGCCGGCCGGAGCGCGATCGTGAGCCGGCTCTCGCCGAATTGCTCGTGCTCCAGTCGGAAACCAAGGCCGGCCTCGTTTTGCCCGAGCGCCACCATCGCCCGCGGCTCCGCCCCGCGAAAGGAGCGCAACGCCGTCACGTAGCCCAAGGCCTCGAGGATGTTCGTTTTGCCCTGCCCGTTCGCGCCGACGAGGAAGGTCCGGCGGCCCTGCAGCGCGACAGTGGCGAGCGGCAGGTTGCGGAAATTCTGGAGGGTGGCCGAGACGAAGCGCATGGCGGGCTCCCGCGACGGGCGGGGCCAGGCGGAAATAGGAGGGAGGACGCGTGGGCTTGGCCATGAAAATTCCTTTGTCTCTGCCGTTATCTCGGTTACCTCCAATGCATCCCTTCCCCATGACCTTCGAAGCCTCGCAACAAGCCACCATTCGCGCCCTGCAGGGCTTGTCCGCGTCGCAGCCAGCGATCACCCGGGCCAGCGGGATGATCCTCCGGGCGCTGCAGGATGGAAAAAAGATCGTCACCTGCGGCAATGGCGGCAGCGCCGCCGAGGCCCAGCACTTCGCCACGGAGTTGGCGGGGCGCTATTGCAAAAACCGCCGCTCCCTCCCGGCGATCGCGCTCAGCGCGGATGGCACCCTGCTGACCTGCATTGCCAACGATTTTGGTTACGACGCGGTTTTCGCCCGTCAGCTCGAAGGACTGGCCCAACCGGGCGATGTGCTGGTCGTGCTCTCCTCCAGCGGCAATTCCGCCAACCTCCTCGCCGCGCTCGACACCGCCAAGCGGCTCGGAATTGAAAGCATTGCGTTGCTCGGACGCCAAGGCGGCAAGGCCAAGGGTCTGGCGACCTGTGAAATCATCGTGCCGGGCGACAGCGGGGCCACGGCCCAAGAATGCCACCTCTTCCTCATCCACCATTTCTGCGAGCAGGTGGATGCGGCCTTCGCCTGACGCCGTCCGGTTCTAGGACTGTTCAACCAGTTTCTCGGTCGGCCTGATCTCCAGCTCGTCAGTGTCGTCGCGCCGGCGCATCCGGCGGCGATGCCTGACCAGTTCCTTGGCCGCCAGCCAGTGGTCGAGGTCCCGGTTCTCGGGACAACCTTCCTGTTGCCAGAGCAGGTAGGCCTCGTGGCGGATATCGTCGAGGGGCTCGTCGATGTGGTGCCGACCACCGTGTTCCCGGTGATTGCGGTTTTCGCGGATTTTCATGGGTCCTCCTTGTGGTTGGCCGCAACTATAGCACCGAAGTCCCCTTCCCGCTGACCAAATCGTGCCTTTTTCGCCGGCAATCACCGGGTGCCCCGGGGAAGCCCTGATTTGATCCTTGCCGCGCGCGCCTTCCGGAGGCTTTTTTGACCGTCTATGAGCAACGAGAAAGCCTCCCCCAACGAAGTCGCGGTCATCAAGACCAGCTACGGCGAAATGACTGTTTCCTTCTGGCCCGATGTCGCGCCAAAGACTGTCGAGAATTTCAAAAAACTCGCCCGCGAGGGTTTCTATGACGGCACCGCCTTCCACCGCATCATCAAGGGCTTCATGGTCCAGGGTGGCTGCCCCAACACGCGCGAAGGCGAAACGGGCATGCCCGGCACCGGCGGTCCGGGCTGGAAGGTGAAAGCCGAGTTCAATGAGAAATCACACGTCCGCGGTGTCATCTCGATGGCCCGTTCCGCGCATCCCGACAGCGCGGGTTCGCAATTCTTCATCTGCGACGGCGACGCCAAGTTCCTCGACCGCCAATACACCGCCTTCGGTGAACTCACGGCCGGCGACGATGTCCTCAAGCAGCTCGCCAATGTCCCGACCAAGTCCGGCGGCGGCGGCGAAAAGAGCACGCCGATCGAACGCGTCGGTGTCGAAAGCATCAAGATCGTCGCGGCCTGATCCGCCCCCCCCCTTCGGCCCGAGGCCGGTCGCAAGACCGGCCTTATTTTTTGTCCGCCCCGAAGAGCGCGTCGGCCACCTCGGGGGCGGCAAACATCCGCGCGGCATCGTGCTTGATGCCCGGGGTCTCCACCTTGCGCCACTTGAATTCCCAGCCGCGCTCCTGCGCGAGTTGTCGCGCGGCCGCAAAGCAGTTCAGCCCGCGCGCATAGCGGAAACTCCCCTGCCGCATCGCCTCCGGCGTGCGTTCGAGCGACGGATGCTCGGGATCGTTGTCGCCCGTGCCGAGATAGAGGGTGAGCGGCGCGGCGAGATACCGGCGGATCGCCTCATCGCCGGAGAGCTCGTCGGGCAGCCCGCCAAAACCGTAGCCGTAATCCGCCTCGCGCGTCGGAAACAGATGGGATCCGGGATTGGTGGCGATGACGCGTTCGGCGCCGAGCGCCCCCGCGAGCGCGACCAAGCGCATGACAAACTGTCCGCCTGCGGAATGGCCCAGAAGGTAGAGCGGCAAATCCGGACGCCCCTCGCGTTCGCGCAAGGCGGCGGCCAGGTGACTGACCACGACGAAGCTCCACTGGTCACGCGGCTGAAGCACGCCGTCCTTGAGCACCCCGCCCCGTTGGTACGCGGCAGTAGGAAAGCGCTCCTTGTCAAACAACGGGGCCGCGACGATCGCGCCGAAGCGCTCCGCCAACGTGATGGCGAAATTGCGGTAGTCCTCTGCGTTGCGGTTCACTCCGTGAAAAACGAGAATCAACGGTCCGTCGGCATAGGTGGGCGGCTTGTAGGTGAACACCTCGAGCGGCAGGCCGACGTCGACGACCAACCGGGCCGGGCCGACGGGCACCGCGTTGCCGGTGGCGGGAGTCGGTTGCGCCCCCACGGACAACCCGGCGCAGAGAACGAGACCGGTCAGAATCAGGGAACGCATGGAGGGATTGGGACAGCCCGCCGGGCGAGCTGCAAGCGGGAGTATGGGCGTATGATTACGCCATGGCGGACAGGATAAAGCGCCACTCCAACCTGACCATCATTCGTTTGGACGATCCGGGAGTTGCGCCAGGTGCCGGCGCACGCTTCGCACGGCGGCGAGCGTCTCCCAGTCCGGATTGATTCGTTCGACCTCGGCGAGGATCGCTTCGCCATTAAAGCGGTCGCCCACCCGCAGGCGGACCAACGCGAGCGCGAGCATCGTGCGCGGCTTGTCATCGAGCACGGTAAACTTGCGTTGCACGAGATTGACGTTTTTCACGCTGGGCGACGGGGCGAATGCCTCGACCCACGCGAGCATTTCGTAGGCATCAACACGGTCCGGCGCGATCGCGATCGACTGTTGGAGCATGGCGCGCAACTCCTCCGCTTTGCGTTCAGGCAGTCGGAATTCGTAGTCAAACGAACTAAACCATCGCCGGCTCTCCATCACTCCGACCTGGCTGAAGATGGCTGTGTTGCGGGAACCGGCGGCGATGGCCGCCTCCCAACGACGCTGGGCCTGATGCTGGTCGCCGTTACGCAGCTCATCGTTTCCAAGGACTTCCAGCCCCCGAATGGGATTCGGCCCCGAGGCTGCTTCGAGCATCGCCAGCCGGGCGAGCGGAGCCTGTTTCGAGCGCAGGGCCAATTCTGCCAGACGTTCGCGAATCTCGACGAGATCGACCCGCGTCACGGTATAGCTGGCTGGCTTCGCCACTTGCGGCAAAGGAACCTTGCTCCACTGGTAGCGCCCGGAACTGACATAGCGGTCAAGCCGTTCCTGCAGTTGTCGGAAGCTCAAACCGGTCGCTTCCTCGAACAAGCGACGATATTCCGCGGCGTCCGGTGGTTCCCGTCGAAGGAGCAAACTTCCCAACAAGCGGTCGACCTTTTCGGAGCTCAGTTCGGTTGCTCCGAAATTGAGAAAATGCATCAGCGCCCACGACTGCGCGTAGAAGACGCCCGTGTGCAAATCCCCGCGTTGGAAAACCTGCGCACTGGCCTGCTGCGTCACGAGATCCTCGAACGGAAGCAACGGGGTGATGTTGAGCAATCGGAGATGCCCCGCCACCGGGCGACCAAGTTCCATCACGGTTTCCTTCACGACCAGCGTCGAGTAGAGCTCCGCCAATCCCTCGCCGATCCACATCGGCGGATCATAACCCGCCGTCCGGATCAGGTGGTGCACATACTCGTGGAAAATCAACCGCTGGTCGGCCTGCGAATCGTTCGAGGGCGCCACCATGATGGCGGCACGATCCGCTCCATGAAAGTAGATGCCGGCAATCCTGCTCTGGCCGAGCGAGTCCGGCTTGTAGGCGTCGAAGTCGCTCTTGTTGCTGAAATAATAGACGGTCACGCCCAACGGCCGCCGCTCCACGATCCGGTTGTGCTCGTTGAAGAATCCCCGGAGCAGCTCGAGGTTGTGGAGCAAGCGCCGGGACTTGGCGTCGCTGTTGTGACTGAAGAGTTCGAAATTCGGCGATTCATACCGGCGCCATTTCGTGTCGGCACCGGCGAAGGGCTCCTTTGCCGCCGCCGGCAAGAAGGCTGCAAGCCCAAGACCGGCCGCCAGCCGGCCGCCGCGAAGAACCTGCATACAAAATCTGTTCATCTCATCCCTTGGTTGGCGGCCCGTGGACAAACGATGGCGAGAAGAGCGGCCGCGCCGCAAACAAAAAGCCCGGTGCACAGGGCACCGGGCGGAAGATCAGCAGAGCAAT
>JAUXOH010000324.1 GCA_030682505.1 Candidatus Didemnitutus sp.
ACAAGCGTGTTCTCCGCGTCATGGCCGAGCATTACCAAGGGGGCCCCGTCGGCCTCGGCACCATCGCCATCGCTGTCGGCGAGGAAGCCGACACGCTGGAGGAAGTCCACGAGCCGTTTCTGATCCAGGAAGGCTATCTCCAGCGCACGTCGCAGGGGCGCATCCTCACTGCCAAGGGCTACCAAGCCATCGGCCTCAAAGCCGCCGCCAGCGGCGACCAGCAGGCGCTGCTCTAAGCGGCAACACGCTTCAACCAAACTCGCCGGTGCCTCCGGTGCTCCCCGTCGGTTTTCCCACCCCACCCCAAAACCATGACTCCTCTGTTCTCAGCCCCGGCCTTCCGCCTCGTTACCGCAACCGCTGCCGCTCTTGTCGCGTGCGCGCTCGCTCAGGCCGCAGCCGCCAAACGCTACACCATCGAAGAACTTCTCGCGACCGAGGCCGTCTCCGGCGCTTCCCTTTCACCCGACGGTTCCAAGGTGCTCATCACCAGCGATCGCACCGGCATTCTCAACGCCTACGCCCTGCCCATCGATGGCGGTGCCGCCATCCCTCTCACCCTGTCCACGAGCGAGTCCATCATGGCCCGCTCCTATTTTCCCAACGACGAGCGCTTCCTCTATGAGGCCGATCAAGGCGGGAACGAACTTAACCACGTTTACGTCCGTGAACTCGACGGCACGGCGCGCGACCTCACGCCGGGCGCCCGCCTCAAGGCGAGTTTCCAAGGCTGGGCCGACGATCGCCAATCCTTCTTCGTCACCACCAACGAGCGCGATCCCCGCTATTTCGACTTCTACGAAATTTCACTCGATGGCTACACCCGCACCTTGCTTTACGAAAACAAGGACGGTCGCAATGTGCAGGCCGTCTCGGCCGACAAGCGTTACCTCGCCCTCGGCAAACCCAACACGCGCAAGGACAGCGACGTCTATCTCTTCGACCGCCAGACCGGCGAGACGCGCGAGCTCCTCAATCCCCCCAGCGACGCCGTGGTCTCCGCCGAGACCTTCTCGAAGGACGGTCGCTCGCTTTACTACCTCACCGACCTCGATCACGAATTTCAATATCTCGTCCGCCGCGATCTCGCGACGGGGAGCGACGAACGGGTGCTGAAGACCGATTGGGATGTCACGGGCGCCCGACTCTCGCGCTCCGGCCAATACCTCACCCTCACCATCAATCGCGACTCCCGCACGGAACTCCGCGTCACGCACGTCGGCACCGGGCAACCGCTCGCGTTACCGGCCATTCCCGGCTTGAAGATCACCAACATCTCGTTCGCGCAGGACGAGTCGTCGATCGCCTTTTACGTCGAAGGGGGCCGCTCGCCGGGCGACCTCTACCACTGGGAGCTCGGTTCGTCCGCGCCGCCCGTCCAGCTCACGCGCCGCCTCAATCCCGTCATCGATCCCGCCGATCTCGTCGAACCCGAGGTCGTTCGCTTCACGTCCTTCGACGGCGTCACGATCCCCGGCGTGCTCTACAAACCCCACGGCGCTTCTCCCGGCAAAAAAGCACCGGCCCTCGTCTGGGTTCACGGCGGGCCGGGCGGTCAGTCCCGCGCCGACTGGAGCGCCACCATCCAATATTTTGTCAATCAGGGCTACGGGGTCTTCGCGATCAACAACCGCGGCAGCAGCGGCTATGGCAAGACGTTCTACGCGCTCGACGATCAGCGCCACGGCTCCGGTGATCTCGACGACTGCGTCACCAGCAAGCAGATGCTGATCGACGCCGGCTGGGTGGACCCCGACCGCATCGCGATCATTGGCGGCAGCTACGGCGGCTACATGGTCTGTGCCGCCCTGACGTTCCGCCCCGGCGCGTTCAAGGCCGGCGTGAATATTTTCGGCGTCACCAATTGGGTGCGCACACTCAAGAGCATCCCCGCCTGGTGGGAAGCCGCTCGCAATTCCCTCTACCTCGAATTGGGCAACCCCGACACGCAGGAGGAATACCTGCGCAGCATCTCGCCGCTCTTTCACGCCAAGAAGATCAAGGATCCCCTCATGGTTCTTCAAGGAGCCAACGACCCGCGCGTGCTCCAAATCGAATCCGATGAGATCGTGGCCGCCGCGCGCGCCAACGGCGCCGAGGTTGAGTACGTCGTTTTCCCTGACGAGGGCCACGGCTTCCGTAAGAAAGCGAATCAGATCAAAGGGTACGAGGGAGCGCTTCAGTTCTTGAATCGTCACCTCGGAACCCCGACGCCCTGACCCAAAGACGGCTCCGGGCCGATCTCACCCGGGCAGCATTCATGGCTTCCCCGCTTCCTGCGCGAACCAGTCGACCTTGCGGGTAAAGAACATCAGCCCGGCCAAGGCGACAAAGAGCGACGCCGTGCCGGCGAGCAGCGCGTAGTCTTCCATGCGCAGCACCACGTAAAGCACGCTGTATTCCCCTGTCAGCAACAGCGCGATCAGCGTCGCCCGCCCCACACTGCGCAGGATCGACACACCGTAGAGCGTGATCAGCAGCGACGACGCCAGCGCCGCTCCCACAAAGGCCCAGCCGGGCGGGAGCACTTCCCCGAGCGCCAGAAACGCGAGATAGAAGAGGCAGAGCGCGGCCCCGACCAAACCGTAATGCACCGCGTGCAGTCGGAGATCGGCGAGGGTCTCGAACAGGAAGAACGCCGCGAACACCAGCGTGATCACCAGAATCCCATGCTTCAGCGCCCGCTCCGCCATCCGGTAACCCTCGGCGGCGGCGGAAACCGGCACCGCCGCGGCTTCCGTCCCGCTCGGGGCCAAAGGGTTCGCCGCCTCGACCCGCGTCACCACGGGAGCGGTGGCCGCCTCGCGATGCTTGCTCCGTTCCTGTCGCAGCTCGTTGATCAAAATCAGCGGGATTTGGAGGAGCACCACGAGCACGCCGATGAACAGCAGCTTGAACGTCACCGAGTTTCGCCGGCGGACGGCGGTCAGGACTGTCGGCAGGTCGGTGCTCACGAGCAGCCTCCGTTTCCGGCGCTGGTGCACGACGTGATCCACCCGCAGCGGAGGACGGGAAGGTAAAACCAAACCGAGCGTTTGAACCGATAGGCCTGACCGACGGGTGATAAACTCATGCCGCCAGCCTGCCCAAGCCGGGTGAAGGCATGATGAAGCGACGGTGAAATCAGCAAGAAATGTCGGGCCGGCGGAGCCGGCCGCTCGACCCTACCCCCCAGCCATCCACAGCCTCGCCCTGGCGCCACCTTCGCTGCGGTTCTCCAGCGTCGCATCGCCGCCGTGCAGATGGGCGATCTCGCGCACCAGCGCGAGACCGAGGCCCGTGCTCTTGCGCGCCGTGTCCGGTCGCGGCAGCGAGTAGAATCGTTCGAACACCCGCGCCACCGCGTAGTCCGGCACGCCGGGTCCGTCGTCCTCCACCGTGAACTCCAACCGCCCTTCGTCCACGCGGGCCTGCAACACCACCCCGCCGCCCACGGGCGAAAAATCCAGCGCGTTCTGCAGCAGGTTGACCAGCGCCTCCCGCAGCAGCACGCGCTCGCCGTGCAGCGTCGTGTCAACCGTTCGCACCGTCAGCGTCACTTGCGCCGCGGCGCAGGCCGGACTCAAGACCTCGGCCGCCTCGGTCATGAGTTGAGTCACCTCGATCCGCTCCGCCTGCTGGAGCGTCTTGCGCGCTTCGAGCGACGACAACTCCAGCAGCCGCTCGACGATCTTTTCGATCCGTGCCGCCTCGCTGCGGATGTTGCCGAGAAATTTCCGGCGCTGCTCCTCCGGCATCGACTCGTCCATCAGCTCCGCCGCGCCGCGAATCGCCGCCAGCGGCGCTTTCACTTCGTGCGCGAGCGCCTGGGTATAGCGCTCGGCGTGTTGCCGACCTTCGAGGGCATCGCGCATTTCCTCGAAGGCCTTCCCGAGCTCGGCGATCTCGCGCGCCTGCGAAACCGGCGGCTGCGACGGCTTGCCGTCGCGGACCGCCTGGGCGTGCCGCGTGAGGCGTTCGAGCGACTCGGTCAGCTTCGCCGCGATCCACCACCCCGCCACCACCATCACGGCGGCCACCACCAGCGAGATGCCCGCGAGTTTCTTGCGCTCGGCCCAGACCACGGCGTTCACGCTCCGGAACGACCGCGAAAGCACGAGCCGCACCGTCCGACCATCGGCCAATTGAAAGGGCGCCATCGTCGACACTTCCAAATCGTCCGGCGGGGGCCCGCCGTCCAGCAAACGGTCGCCCATCCGCTTCGCTACTCCGCGCGTTGACGCGTCGGCATAAATTTCTTCGCCGCTGGGATTCTCCGCCGTCAAATCCGGCTCGCGCGAAGCAAACAGCAGCGTGCCGTCGGCCGCGACCAGACGCACTTGATAGCTCGGTTGCCCGGCCAGCGCGGCTACGGCCTGCTCCTCGGTGCGGCCCGCGAGGGCAAGGGCAATGGAGTGTGCGGCGTCGCGCAAGTTCGCCTGCACCGCGGAAACGTAGCGCGGGCGCACTTCGGCCAGCATGAACCACATCAAGACCGCAAAGCCAACGGCGCAGGCGGCGACATAGACGCCGAAGATGGCGGTGCGAATTCTCATGCCTCGCGCAACGAGTAACCGAGGCCACGGTGGGTCACGATGGGGTCGTCGTCCGGCGCGACGACGCGCAGTTTGGCGCGCAACGTCTTGATGTGCGCATCAACGGTGCGGTCCAGCGCCGCGCCGGGATCATCCCAAGCCGCAGACATCAACTGATCGCGACTGAAAACCCGACCGGGCGCGGCGAGCAAGGCACCGAGCAGACGATACTCATTGCGCGTCAGATCGAGCGCCTGCCCGTGATAGCTGATCCGGCAGCGCGCTTTGTCGTGTTGCCATCCGGCAGCGGACGGCGCGCCGCCACTGCCAGCACCATTGCTTCGCCTGAGCACGGCCCGCACGCGCGCCGTGAGCTCGCGCGGACTGAAAGGCTTGGCGAGGTAGTCGTCGGCGCCGAGTTCGAGGCCGACAATCCGGTCCACTTCGGCACTGCGCGCCGTGAGGAAAATCACCGGTGTCGGGCCGAGTCGCTGGATCTCGCGGCAAACATCGAAGCCGCTCATGTCCGGCAGGCCGACGTCGAGCACGACCAGCGCCACCGCTTGCGCCCGGAGCGCCGCGAGCGCGTCGCGCCCGGTTGTTTTCCAGACCGCGCTGAAACCCTCCGTCTGCAGCGCGTAGACGATGGTCTCGGCGATGGCAGCTTCATCTTCGACCACAAGAATCGTCTGGGGCGTCGCGGACATGGACCCTGTTAGTGACCGCAGCGGCAGGCGCTTTCAAGCCGCCACTGCGAATTCCCGGCCGTCACCCGCAAAAGCCCCGTTGACGATGCGGGTCCTTGCGGACTACCTCACCTGATGCGCCAGCCGCTACCCCTTGCCAGCCGCCCGCAGGGTGGGAGTCGTCCTTTCCGTTCTTCAATCGCTACCGCGGACCCGCACTCTTCCCCATGATTCTTCGGTCGATTGCCCTCAGCCTCCTCCTGCTCGGCACGGTTGCCGCGGCCGAACCGACGGTCCGGGTGCAGACGTCGCTCGGCGCCTTCGATGTCGCGCTGGATGCCGCGCACGCCCCGCAAACGGTGGCGAACTTTCTCCACTACGTCGCGGCCGGCCGTTACGCCGACGGGCTCTTTCACCGCACCGTGACACTCCAACCCGACAACCAGCCGGGCAACGCGATCAAGATCGAGGTCATCCAGGGCGGAGTGAACCCCGCGAAAGCCTCCGGGGATCGGGCTCCGATTCCGCTCGAGCGCACGCGCGACACCGGCCTCAAACACCGTGACGGCACGATCTCGATGGCGCGCGACGGCCCGGACACGGCCACGTCGGATTTCTTCATCTGCGTGGGCGATCAACCCGAGCTCGACTTCGGCGGCCGCCGCAATGCCGACGGCCAGGGCTTCGCCGCGTTCGGCCGCGTGATCCGCGGCTTGGACATCGTGTGCCGGATTCAGCGGGCTCCGGCCGACGGGCAGAAACTCACGCCGCCCGTGCGCATCGATTCGATCTCACTCCTGCCCTGACCGTGATGAACGAAGCCCCACCTACGGTCATTTGCTTTGGCGAAATGCTCTGGGACGTGCTTCCGGCGGGCATCTTTGCAGGCGGCGCTCCGTTCAACGTTGCCTATCACCTGCGGCAACTCGGACTGCGCCCGCACCTCGCGACCGCCGTCGGTCGCGATCTCCTCGGCGACGAACTGCTCCGTCGCCTCAAGCACTGGGACATGGACTCCCTCGGCGTTGCGCGCCATCTCGGCCTGCCCACCGGCACCGTCAGTGCGTCGCTTTCCCCGGCGGGCGAAGCGAGTTACGAGGTCGCCACGGAGGTGGCGTGGGACCAGATCGCCACGGGAGAGGACACCTTGCGCGCCGCCGTGCAAGCCCGCGCCTTTGTCTTTGGTTCGCTCGCGATGCGCACGACGTTCAACCAGGCCGCGCTCGACCGCCTGCTCGCCGTGCTGCCCCCGGACGCGATGCGCGTCTTCGATGTCAACCTGCGCCCACCGCACGACCGCCTTTCGCTCGTGCGGGAACTCGCCGTCAAGGCCACGTTCCTGAAGTTGAACTCCGCCGAAGCGGTGCGACTCGCCGGATGCGCCACCGACGAAGCCAATGCGCGGCGCCTCGCCACGCAAACAGGTTGCCCCCAAGTCTGCATCACTGCCGCCGAACGGGGGGCCGGCCTGTTGCACGACGACCGCTGGTCTTGGGAGCCCGCGCGCCCGGTGGCCGTCGTCGACGCGGTGGGGACCGGCGACGCCTTTCTCGCCGCCCTGCTCGCCCAACGCTTGCACGGCACCGGCTGCGAGGAGGCGCTCGCCCGTGCGTGCCGCCTCGGCGAATGGGTCGCGACGCAATACGGCGCCACTCCTCCCTACACCGCGGCGACGCCGCGCTGAATCAGGGCAGATCGCCCAGCTGCGGCCGGAGGATGATCTCCTCCACCACCGCGTTCCGGCTCAGCCGGTAGATATCCACAAAGGCGCGCGCGACATCCTCGGCCGGCATCAAACGCTCGGGGGAGACGCCCGTGCCGCCCCAGGAGGGTGACGCCGTGGCACCCGGCATGACGCAACAGACGCGAACGCCGTGCGGTTTGAGTTCCTCGCGCATCACGCGGGTCAGTCCGAGCACCCCGAATTTCGCCGCACTGTAGGAAGCCATGCCCGGGAGGGCTTTGATGCTCGCGATCGAGCCCATGTTGAACACATCGCCGCGGCCGCGTTTCACCATCGCCGGGACGAACACCCGCGACACGAGAAAGACGCTGCGCAGATTGGCCGCGAGCAGGGCATCAAAATCCTTCACGGCCGTCTGGAGAAACGGGGCCGCGTGAAACTTGCCCGCGTTGTTGACCAGGACATCGACGACGCCGAAGCGTTTCGTCACGGCCCGGCCCAGCTTCGTCACGGCGGCCGCGTTGCTGGTGTCGCAGGGAAAGACTTCCGCCTCCGCGCCGAGTTGGCGGCAAACGGCGGCGACGGCGCGCAGATTCTTCGCGTTGCGCGCCACCAGCGCGAGCTGCACTCCCTTGAGTTCCGCCGCGAAGGTCCGCGCGATCGCCGCGCCGATGCCCTGCGACGCGCCCGTGATGAGGATGACCGGAGTCTTCATACTGAAGTCACCCCGAAATACCCCGGACACACCAAGGGTGGATTCTGGAAATGCATGGCTGTTTGTTCGTGTTTCCCGCGTTTTTCGTGGTGGCCCCGGCCTTAGCAAAGCAGCGAGCCGAAATCCATGAAGTTGGCCGCGAAACCGCCGGGCACACCCTTGCAGATCACGCTGACGGCGTCGTGCGAGTGCAGCGATTCCAGGTGCGAGCACGCGATCCGGAAATCGGCGATGCGCTTGTCCGCATCAAACTCCTTGTAGAGCAGGCGGGCGGCGTCCTCGACAAACTTCAGGTAGGCGCCGTTGAGTTCGGCAAAGGCCTGCTCGTCTTCGCGCTTCACCATCACCTGCGTCTCCGTCTGGAGGGCGTTGAGGCAGTGCTGGTGGATGTCTTCAATCCAGATCTTCTTGCCTTCCACTTCCTCGACGGTGACGCGCGCCTTACTGCGTTGCGAGTGCGGCACCGAGTAGGCGCCCCGCAGGTCGCGCGCATGTTCGCTCAGTTCCGCCGAGCACGGGCACGCCGACGAATAGACGAAGTCAAAGTGGATGAACCGCCGGTAGCGCCCGTCGCGCGTCATCACGCCCTCGAAGGCCACGGTGTAGAACTGAAAGCCTTCGAGACCGCTGCGCAGGCTTTTTCGCACCATCGGGTAGGAAAACGAAATCCGCAGGCGCGCGTCCTTGCTGTCCACATTGCGCAGGTAGTTCTTGAGAATCCGGCCCATCCATTCTCCGGTCGTGACCTCGTTCTTGTGGTCATAGAACGTGCGCATGATGCGGCTCATGTTGATCCCCTTCAGCTCAGCCTCGAGCGACACCGTGCCGGTGACACTGGTCTCGAGCGTGAGAATCTGGCCGGCCTTCGTGCGGTATTTCAGCGGCAGTTTGAAATTGTGAATGCCGACCTGCTGGATCGGGACGTTCACGCCGTGGACGGTGTGGTGCGCGGCCTCCATCATGTCGGGCAACGAAGCCCGGTAGGCCGGCGTGACGCGAAATTTCTTGGCATAGCTGCGGGTCTGGCGCGGTTCGGCGCCATCCTCGGAGCGATGGAGATACATTGGCTTCTTTTTGCTCATGTCGTTTTTGCGGGGGACGATAACCGGAGACGGGGCGGCGCGGGCCGCTCAGGCAGGTTCAGGACCAAAATACTCCGCGTAATTGCGGGGGGTTTCGTAAAGTCGGACGCGGTAGAGTCGACCGGTCGGAAGGTGCGGGGCGATCTCGTTCCAAAAGGCGATGACGAGATTCTCCGTGGAGGGAATGATGCCGCGCAGGAAATCGACCTCGTCGTTGAGGTTGCGGTGGTCGCACTTGTCGACCACGGCGGCGTGGAGGAGGCGCTTCAGGGCGCCCAGGTCCATGATGTAGCCCGTGTCGGGATCCGGTTGCCCGCGGAGCGAAACCTCGAGCACATAGTTGTGGCCGTGCCAGTGCGGATTCGTGCAGAGGCCGTATTGTTTTTGATTCCACGCGAGACTCTTCTTCGCGTTGTAGAGCCGGTGGGCGGAATTGAAATGCACTTGCCGCGTAATCGTCACCACCCCGCGCAGGACGCGCGGTGCACGGACGGAAGTTTTGGCGGATTTCTTGGGCATGGAAGAGGCAGTGGAAGCGAGATTCCGGCGCGGGTCAACTCGCACGGCGGCGCCGGCATGCCACACTTTTCCCGCCCTCCGCCAAGCTTGAGCTTGCAGCGCCGGTCGGGATTCGGAGGCTGATCCGCCCGGGAAGGAGACCGTCGCGTTGAAAATTCATTCGCGACTCATCGGTCGGTCCGCGTGGGGATTCCTCTCCTTTCCCCATGACTCACCGGTACTTTCCCAGCCTCGACGGACTGCGCACCATCGCCGTCGGAATCGTGCTCGCCGCCCATGGCGGCCTCTCCTACTTCCGCAGTGGCGGCGTCGGGGTGGACATCTTTTTTGTCCTGAGCGGGTTCCTGATCACGAGCATCCTCGCGGCGGAGTGCCACACCTCGGGGACGGTCAGCCTGCGCAACTTCTATGCGCGCCGCTTTCTGCGGCTGGCGCCCGCTCTGGTCCTCATGTGTGCGTTTGCCGCGGCGGCCATGCTGCTGATGGGTCAGCATTTCCCCGCCACGGAGATCGCCCTGTCGCTCAGCTACACGATCAACTGGGCCCGGGCGTTCTACGACGTCGACTATGGCTGGTTCAACCACACGTGGACCCTCGCGATCGAAGAGCAGTTTTACCTCTTGTGGCCCCTGGTCGTCATCGTGCTTGATCGCGTGACGCGCCGCCCGGCGCTCAAGGCCGCCATCTTCGTCGGCTTGGCGCTCGTCGTCGCCGTTTATCGCGCGCGCATGGTCGGCATTTTTTCGGATGAGCGGATCAACTACGCCCTCGACACCCGCATGGACAGCCTGATGACCGGCGCAGCCCTCGCTTACTTGGTGCGCAGTCTGCCCGGGGGCAAATTGCCGGATCGGGTCGGTCGGTTCCTCGGACAGATCGTGGCTCCGTTCGCCCTCGCCGTGTTGTTCGCGATCCCGCAAGTCGTCACTTGGTACAGCCCCTGGATGGGCTGGATCGGCTACTCGATCGTGGCCGTCTGCTCGGCCCTCGTCATCGCCGATCTGGTGGCGGGCGGCCACTCGCGACTCGAGCGAATCCTCAGCACGCGTCCGATGGTCTATGTGGGGCGGATCTCCTACGGGATCTATTTGTTCCACCTGCCGGTCTATCATCTCGTCGAACTCGCCGCGCCCGGGGCCTCCCTGCTCGCCAAACTGCCCTTCAAACTCGCCGTGAGCATCGGCCTTGCCGCCGCGTCCTACTCGCTGGTGGAAAAGCAGTTTCTCCGGCTGAAGTCCCGCTTTGCCCCCGCCGCGGCAGTCACTCCGAACGGTGTGATCGGACGCCCGGAATAGGCGCCCCTTCCTCCGCGCGCCGTTGGGTTTGGGTTTTTCCATTGCTCGGTTCCGACCGTCGTCGCTCAATCAACGGCCATGCCCGTTCGATTCCGCATCTTGGGAAGCGGCAGCAGCGGCAACGCCGCTCTCCTGCAATCCGACGACACCCGCGTGCTCGTGGACGCCGGATTTTCCGCGCGGAAACTCAACGACCTGCTGGTGGCCGCCGGGGAATCCCTGGCGCGCATCGATGCGATCTTCCTCACCCACGAACATGGCGACCACGCCGCCGGCCTGAGTGGTCTGGCGCGCTACCCTCACATCAAGGTCTTCGCCAATCACCCGACCTCGCAGGCGGTCCAGCGCACCCTCAAGCATCGGGTGGCATGGCAAGTGTTCGAAACCGGTGCGACCTTTCGCTTCCGCGAATTTGAAGTGAGCAGTTTTTCGGTGCCGCACGACGCGCAGGACCCCGTGGGCTTCTTCATTGCCCACGGCACCGACGATTTGTTTTCCAAACGCCACACCTTGGCTTGGCTCACCGACCTCGGCCACGCTCCGCTCCATGTGCACGAACGGGTGCGCGAGGCCGACGTGCTGGTCGTGGAGGCCAATTATTGCCCCCTGCTGCTCGAGGCCGACACCCGCCGACCCTGGTCGGTCAAACAGCGGATCAACGGCCGGCACGGCCATCTCTCCAACGAAGCGGCGCGGGAATTGCTTCTGGCCATTGCCAGCCCGCGCTGGCGCCATGTCTATTTCGCCCACCTCAGTCGTGACTGCAACACGCCCGCCGCCGTCGAACTGGCCTGCGCGCCTGCTTTGGCCGCACTGGGTTGCGCTTTTTCCGTGGTGGCCCCGGGCGCCGGCACCCCGGTCTTCGAATTTTGATCTCCCCTCCGCGCGGTCGACAACGCCCGCCGCCACCGCAAACATTCCTGTCCTTACTTTTCGCTCATGAAACCTCTGCCCTTTCGCCGCACCAAGATCATCGCCACCCTCGGCCCCGCCACGGAAAGCGAAGAGATGCTCGCCAAGCTGATCCGCGCGGGCGTCGACGTCATGCGCCTCAACATGGCCCACGCCAAGCACGACTGGACGCGCATGATCATCCAGCGCATCCGCGCCGTCTCGAAAGACGTCGGCCGCGAGGTCGCCATCATGATGGACATCAAAGGCCCGGAAATCCGCACCGGCGACCTTGAGGTGCCGATCGAACTGCAGGCCGGGGAGATTTTTGACTTCACCGTCAAGCCCGAGGTCGATCGCGACCGCGGCGAGGAGATCCGTTCGGTCGACGTGAATTACCGAAATCTGGTGAACGACATTCGTATCGGCGACACCGTGCTGGTGGACAGCGGCCTGATCCGACTCGAGGTGCTGGAAAAAAACGATGCGCACATCCGCTGCCGCGTTCTCACGCCCGGGCAGCTCACCTCCCGCCGCCACATCAACCTGCCCGGGGTCCACGTGAACCTGCCGTCGTTCACCGAGAAGGACCGCGGCGACACGCTGGTCGGCATTGCAGAGGGCATCGACTTCGTCGCTTTGTCCTTCGTCCGCGAGGCGACGGACATCGTGAACCTGCGCGGTTTCCTGAAGGAGCACGGTTCGCGGGCGCGCATCGTGGCGAAGATCGAGGACCAGTCGGCGATCAACAACCTCGACGAGATCATCCGCGCGACGGACGTGCTCATGATCGCGCGCGGTGATCTGGGCATCGAAATCCCCCTCGAAGAGCTGCCGGTCGTGCAACGCCGCGCGGTGCGCATCTGCCTGTCGATCGGTCGCCCGGTGATTGTCGCCACCCACATGCTGGAATCGATGATCGGCCAACCCATGCCGACCCGGGCGGAAATCACCGATGTCGCCAACGCCGTCTTTGAAAGTGCCGATTGCGTGATGCTCTCCGGTGAAACCACGGTCGGCCGCTACCCGCTCGATTGCGTGCGCGTGCTCGACACCATTTCGCGCCGCATCGAAAACGAGTTGGCCAACGAATATGGCGAGCCTTCCGTGTTTCTGGCCGAGCGCATGAAGATCCTGCGGTCCGCGGTCCTGATGGCCGACGAACTGCCGAATTCCTCCATCCTGTGCTTCACCCGGCGCGGAATCACCGCCGCCGGGCTGGCGGCCCACCGTCCGGTCCGGGCCCCGATTCTCGGGATCACCGATTCGGTCGAAACCCTGCGCCATCTGCGCATGGTCCGTTCCGTCGAACCCTACTTGCTCGCCGCCTTTGGTGATCCGGAGAAGACCATCACCCGGGCGGTCGAGCTGTTGCTCGGTCAGGGTCGGATCAAATCCGGCGACAAGCTCGTGATCATCTCCGACATCATGACCGCCTCCAACCAGCGCGTTGACAGCATCCAACTCCGTACGGTCGCCTGAGCCACGCAAATTGATGCCAGCGGTTGCGCCGCGAATATTCCTGTAACTTGCGCGCGATTCGGTGGTATTGAAGAGTGTCGTCCGTCGCGCTGCCGCGAGGGCGCCTCCCCCAGCTTCCGAATTCCCACGACATGTTGTCCTTCCCCTTGCGCACCGCCCTCCTGGTCGTTGCCGCTCCCGCCCTCCTCCTCCCCAGCTTCGCGCAAACGCCGCCCCCCAGCCTGGACGTCGCCGCGACGACCACGCCCCCGCTGATCGACGGCATCATCAGCCCGGGCGAGTGGACGGGCGCAGCCCACAGCGCGGCGTTTCGCCAGGTGCTGCCGGCCGAGGATGTCGAACCCACCGAACGCACGGAATTCTGGGTCACCTTCGATGCCGATTTTGTCTACGTCGCCGTGCGCAGCCACGACAGCGCCGGGCTCGGCGGCGTGCGCGCCTACTCGATGCAACGCGACCAGGACAACGGTTCCGACGATCTCATTCGCATCGTGTTCGATACGTTCAACCGGAAAAACGACGGCTACTACTTCGCGCTCTCGGCGGCCGGGGGCAAACACGACGGCCTGATTCAAAACCAAAGTCAGCGCAACGACCAGTGGGACGCCCTGTGGCACGGCAAAGTCTCGCGCGATGAGGGTGGTTGGAGTGCCGAGTTTGCCATTCCCGCCAAGAGCATCGCCTTCGATTCCACCATCGACACGTGGGGCTTCACCGTCGCCCGCGCCCTTCGCCGCAAACAGGAGGTGATGCGTTGGGCCGGATTCTCCCGGCAGAAACCCACCACCTCCCTGCCCGATCTGGGAGTCTTGCGGGGTATCACCGGACTGCAGCAAGGCCGCGGGATCGAGCTCAAGCCCTACGCCTCGTTCACGCACCGCTCCGATCCCCAACCCGGCGAAAAGCAGGGCGAATTCAATCCCGGCTTCGACCTCATCTGGCATCTCACGCCGTCGCTCACCTCCACGTTCACGATCAACACCGACTTCGCCGACGCCGAAGTCGACCAGCGCCGGGTCAACCTCGGGCGCTTCAGCCTGTTCTTCCCCGAGAAGCGCGCGTTCTTCACCCAGGACGCCCCGCTCTTCTCCTTTGCGGGAATCAATCGCGACCCGCTGCCCTTTTTCTCCCGCACCATCGGTCTGGCAGCCGATGGATCCAAGGTCGATCTCCTCGGTGGCATCAAACTGACCGGGCGCGCCGGACCCTGGACCATCGGCCTCCTCGACGTGCAAATCGACGAACAGCCCGGGATCGACTCGCAGAATCTTTTCGTCGGCCGGATCACCCACAGCGTCGGAGCCGAGTCGTCGGCCGGCATCATCTTCACCCACGGCGACCCGCGCAGCAACGACGACAACACCCTCGTCGGCGTCGACTTCAACTACGTCAACTCCCGGTTCCGCGACGAAGCCAAGAGCCTCTCGATCCGCGCCTCGGCACAGGGCACGCGCTCCGACGCCACCAACCGTCAGGGCGGCGCGGGCACGCTGGCCATCTCCTATCCCAACGATCCCTACGAGTTCTTCTGGTCCTACAGCCGGTTGGGGAACGACTTTGAGCCCGCGCTCGGCTTCGCGCCGCGGACCGGAGTGGAAAAAATGCATCTCTGGAATCGTTACCGGTGGTTTTTCGAGGCCACTCCCCTGCAATCCCTTGATGTTTTCTTGGAAGGGGACTGGGTGACCGATCTGCACCGCCACCGCCTCGATCGCGAAACCTGGACCGGCCTTGAGGGGCGGACCCGCCCGGGAGACGAGTTCGTTCTCATGCAGCAAGACCGCAGCGAGCGGCTCATGGTTCCGTTCGAGATCAGCCCCGGCGTCGTCATTCCCACTGGGGACCACCGCTGGTCCGCCC
>JAUXOH010000327.1 GCA_030682505.1 Candidatus Didemnitutus sp.
GCTGCGCGGCAAGGATGAGGATTTTGCTCCTTACGTGCTCAGTTCCCGCGTGGCGATGCTCGCCCGGCTGCCGAACCACACCGCGTTGACGGGACAAGACATCGGGGCGCCAGGGCTGCCCGTGTTCAACCGCGCGGGGGAGTTCGCCGGTTTGGCCCTGAGTCCATTCGGTCGGGATTTTGTGCTGTTCTCCCGCAATCAGCACGGAACTCCTATCATGTTGCTCAACGCGGAGGAAAGCAGCGTCGTCCTGCTCGCCCGCGAGTTTCTGCCCTTCTTGGCGCGCGTGCCGCGGAGCACGGCGGGCCGTCCCGTTACTTGGCTGGGCATTTACGGCCTGCAGCCGGTCGATCCTGACGTGGCGAAATTGTTGAGACTCGAAGGTCGGACGGGACTGGTGGTCAGCGACATCAAGGAAGGAAGTCCCGCGGCCAATGCAGGGCTGCGGGATCGCGACATTGTGCTGGCAATCGACGGAGAGCCGTTGCCCCGACTCAAACCCGACCGCGTGGTGGTCGGCTATTTTGGACAGGAGATTCTCAAGCGCCTGCCCGGCGAAAAGATGAAACTGACCGTGCTGCGAGGTTCCGAGCAACAGGAGTTCGACGTCGTCTTGGCCGATGAGCCCAAAATGGTGCGGGAGGCCGAGCGGCGCTTCTTTGACCGGCTCGGTTTCACCGCCCGCGAATTCCTGGTGGTTGATAGTATCTTGCACCGTGCCCGCGCCGAGGAGCAGGGCGGGGCGGTCGTGCACTTCCTGAAACCCAACGGGCCGGCAGCGACCGCCGGCCTCCGGCCGGACGACTGGATCCGCGAGATCGACGGGGCGCCGATTGCGAGTTACTTGGAGGCTGTGGAAAAATTGGCCGCCATGGAGGGCGACGCGAGACGCGCGGAATTCGTGTTGCTCACGAGTCGCGGAGGCGAGACGCAAGTGCTGCGCATCAAACTGAACTAATCATGTTTACTGGAATCATTGAAGAGGTTGGCCAAGTCATGGCGTTTACCCGCAGTGAATCGGCTTGGTCTTTGCAGGTCCGGGCGAAGGTCGTGCCGGCGGACGTGAAACTCGGCGACAGTGTCGCCGTCAACGGCTGCTGCCTGACGGTCGTCCGCCACCCGCCCGACCAGCTTTGGTTCGACGTGCTGGAAGAAACCCGGCGCCTGACGAGTTTCAACGAATTGGTCGCGGGTTCGGCGGTCAACCTGGAGCGGAGCCTGCAACCGGCCGGTCGCATGGGCGGGCATTTCGTCAGTGGACACATCGACGCGCTGGGGCGGGTGGAGGTTTTTGAGGCCCGCGGCAATGACCACTATCTCAAGGTGCGGGCGCCTGATGGTTTGGGGCGCTACCTTGTCTCCAAGGGCAGCATCGCGATCGATGGCATCTCTCTCACGGTGGCGGAAGTCGACGGCGATGCGGTGGCCGTGTGGTTGATTCCCCACACCCTCGTGGCGACCAATCTGGGTGAAAAGAAGATCGGCTCCGGGGTAAATCTGGAATTCGATCTGCTCGCCAAGTATGTGGAGAAACTGGTCGCCGCTCGCCTTGCCTGATGAATGTGCGCGAACATCTCTTGGCGTTGAACGACGAGTTGCGTCGCTTGAAGGGAGAGGGCGGTCGCAATGTGATCGCTTCAGACGCCAGTCTGGCCCAGTTGCGGCAGGCCGTGGAAACGGCGCGCGTCGAACTGGCGTCGGCCGAAAAGCCGTTACCGGAGGAAAAGGAAACTGTTCCGTCTCCGACCGCGAACGAACGTCAGGAGAAATCGGGTTCACCGCGAATGGTGGCCAAGAAAGGGACCGCGGCATTTTCCCTGGCCCCGCTCCCCGCCGAAGCGCCGGTGGTGACATTGGCGGCGGGGGACAAGCAGACCCAGATGGACGCCTTGCGGAACCTCGTGCTGAATCACACGGTTTGCCGGGCCCACGTGCGGGAGGGGAAGCGAGTCGTGGTAGGAGTGGGCGATCTGAATGCGAAAATATTCTTTTGCGGGGAAGCGCCCGGCGCTGATGAAGAGGTGCAAGGCGAACCCTTTGTCGGACCGGCGGGACAGTTGCTCACCAAAATGATCCACGGCATGGGTCTGCAGCGCGAAGAAGTCTACATCGGCAACATCATGAACTGGCGGCCGGAAATGCCGGTCGGTCCAACCGGAGAGCAGATTGGCAACCGCCCTCCGACGGAGGAGGAAATGAATTTCTGCCTGCCGTTTCTCCGGGCGCAGCTCGCCATCGTTCAGCCAGAGATCATCGTTGCGCTGGGCGCGACGGCGACCAAGGGTTTGCTTGGGCACGGAGCTTTCAAGGCGCTGGGTGAAGTTCGGGGGCATTGGCACGAATTTGAGGACCGGCCGTTGATGGTGACCTATCATCCGTCCTACATTCTGAGAAACCAAAGTCTTCGGTCCAAACGCGAGATCTGGGAGGATCTGTTGCAGGTGATGGAGCGAGCGGCGCTGCCCATCTCAGACAAGCAGCGCGGGTTCTTCCTCTCCTAGGATTGGCGTCGGACTACCGCACGCTGGCGTAAGCGCTGACGACCACTTCCTGCCCGGAGGCCGTTGCGCCTTTGAGGCGGATGGCCGCACTGGCGGGAGCGTCGGTGCGAAGCGGCATCACCTGCAGGCGATAGTGCCTGCCTTCACTAACTACTTCCAAGCGGACGCGAAAATCACCGGAGGAAGCAAAGGCTTCGACGAAGTTGATTTTGCCTTCGCCCGTCGGACTCACCTCCACCGTCTTTTCCCCGGCGATTCCTCCGATCGGCCAAGTCAGATTTTGAGGAGTGAGCGTGGCAACTTCCGGCACCATCACGCGAACCGCGAGTCTTTGCGGCGGGCTGCCGTCATCGGTCACGACGGTAATCGAGCGCTCGTAAAGACCGAGGCGGTCACCGACCGTGAAACGGGCGGTCACGACACCGGTTGCACCGGGTTCGTAGCTTGGCCGGTCGGTCGTCGCCGCGAGGCACTCGCAATTCGTCTGGATGGCGAGAACAGTGACCAACCTGTTTCCGGGATTTTTGAATCCAAAAGCGACATCCAAAGTCGCTTGAAACGGTGCGGTGGTGGTGTCCACCGAGGTTGAAATCCAGTTGAGCCCGGCCGCTGACAAAGGCAGACCACTGACCAGAGCCCCGACGATGGCGTGCCGAACTCCTCCGCCGAAGTTCATGCTATTTCACGCGAACTTCCGCAAGCGCCGCAGTTACTTTGGCAAACTCGGCCGCCAGCGGCGCCAGCTCGGCTTTCACGGACTCGACTTGGCCGGTTCTCGCCAGCAACTCGATTTTGTGCGCGATTTCTGCGAGCGCAGTTGCCCCGAAATTCCCCGAGGCTCCTTTGATGCTATGCGCGGCCCTTTGCAGCGTGGGACCATCCCCTTGAGCCAGACTCGTGTCGATTTCTGTCAAACGCACTGGCATATCCGCGAGAAAAATGTCCACCAATTCGTTGAAGAATTCACCGCCATCGTCGGGAGAAACCGATTTTAGGGCCGCGATGGCGCTAGGGTTTAGGACGTTGTCAATTGGCATGATGTGCAGAAAGGGCAGCGGGAGAATACCATGACAGGGCCGCCAGGGTCCGGACGCAAGCGCGGGGATGCGGCAAATTCTCGTATCTTAAAATCCGGATATGTTGATAATTCTCCTTGCTCCTGTCCGGCGAGGCATCTTTTTTGACGGCTTATGGCCAACTCATTTGTGTTTTCTTCAGAGTCAGTCGGCGAGGGTCACCCCGACAAAGTTGCTGACTTGATTTCAGACAGCGTGCTCGACGCGTGTCTTGCGCTTGATCGCACCAGCCGCGTGGCGTGTGAGACCATGGTGAAGTCCAACATGGTTATCCTTGCCGGCGAAATCACCATTCCGAAGATCGGCCAAAAGCCAATCGATGAGGCGCTGAATCTGGGCAAGATCGTTCGCGCCGCCATTCGGGACATCGGCTATGTGAACGACGACGACGTGTTTCACGCCGACAAGATTTTCATCAACAACTACCTGACCACGCAGTCCCCGGACATCGCGCAGGGTGTCGATGCCAAGAAAGCGACAGGAAAAAAGACCGCCGAGCAAGGGGCCGGCGATCAAGGCATCATGTTCGGCTACGCGTGCAATGAGACACCGGAGCTGCTGCCGACGCCGATCATGTTCGCGCATCGCCTCGGTCGCGAATTGACCAAGATCCGCAAATCCGGCGCAGCGCCTTGGCTTCGCCCCGACGCGAAGTCGCAAGTTTCCGTGCGCTATGAGAACGACCGCCCAGTTGAGGTTTCCAACGTGGTTATTTCCACCCAGCACGCTGATGGCGTGGCGCATTCGACGATTGAGAAATATCTGATTGAGAACGTCGTGAAGAAGGTGCTGCCGGCGAAAATGTTGAGCAAAAACACCGAGTTCCTCATCAATCCCACCGGTCGTTTCGTGATCGGGGGCCCGCAAGGCGACTCCGGTCTCACCGGGCGCAAGATCATCGTCGATACATACGGCGGCTGGGGCCGCCACGGGGGTGGCGCGTTTTCGGGCAAGGATCCCTCGAAGGTCGATCGTTCGGCCGCCTACATGGGCCGTTGGATCGCCAAGAACATTGTCGCCGCTGGCCTCGCCACGCACGCTGAGATCCAATTCGCCTATGCGATTGGCCACCCGAAACCTGTGTCCGTTCGGGTCGAAACTTTCGGCACCGGCAAAGCGGGAATCTCCGACGAGCAGATCACGGCTGCGGTGCAACAGGTGTTCAGCTTCAAGCCGGCCGACATCGTCGCCCAACTCAATTTGCTCCGCCCGATCTATCGGCAAACCACAAACTACGGCCACTTCGGCAAGAAGGGCCTTCCGTGGGAGCAAACCTCCAAGGTCGCCGCTCTTCGCTCCGCCGTTTAACCCTGCGCCCAACTCTATTACTCAATGGCTAATCCTACCGCTTCTTCCTCATCCACCGATTTCAAGGTCAAGGACATCACGCTCGCCGAATGGGGACGTAAAGAGATCCACATCGCCGAACACGAAATGCCCGGCCTGATGGCCGTCCGCAAGAAATTCGGTCCCGCCAAGCCGCTGGCCGGAGTTCGGATCACGGGTTCGCTGCACATGACGATCCAGACTGCCGTGCTCATCGAGACGCTGGTCGAGCTCGGCGCCATCGTGCGTTGGGCGTCGTGCAATATTTTCTCCACGCAGGATCATGCGGCCGCCGCGATTGCCGTGACGGGTGTTCCGGTCTTCGCGTGGAAGGGCGAGACGTTGGAAGAATACTGGGACTGCACCCTGGAAGCCGTGGTCCATCCGAATGGCCTCGGTCCCCAACTCGTGGTTGATGACGGCGGCGACGTCACGCTCCTCATCCACAAGGGGGTGCAACTCGAAAAGGGCGACAAATGGGTCGATTCTCCTTCGGCCAATCACGAAGAGCAGGTCATCAAGAACCTCCTCAAGCGCGTGCATGCGGGAAACCCGACCCTCTGGACCAAGCTGGTCAAGGACTGGCGCGGCGTCTCCGAAGAGACCACGACGGGCGTACATCGCCTCTATCAGATGCTCGAAAAGGGCCAACTGCTCGTCCCGGCGATCAACGTCAACGATTCGGTCACGAAGTCGAAGTTCGACAATCTTTACGGCTGCCGCGAGTCACTCGCTGACGGTCTCAAACGGGCCACCGACGTGATGATTGCGGGCAAGGTTGCCTGTGTCTGCGGCTACGGGGATGTCGGCAAAGGTTCGGCGCACTCGCTGCGCGGTTTCGGCGCCCGCGTCATTGTCACGGAAATCGATCCGATCAACGCCCTGCAGGCGTCGATGGAAGGCTTCGAAGTCAACACGATTGAGTCGACGCTCGGTCGGGCCGACATCTACGTCACTACGACGGGCAATCTCGACATCATCACGCTCGAACACATGCGCCTGATGAAGGACCAGGCGATCGTCTGCAACATCGGCCACTTCGACAACGAGATCCAAGTTGAGCAGCTCAACAAGTCCGACGCCAAGCGCGTCACCGTGAAGCCGCAATACGACATGTATACCTTCCCCAACGGGAACGCCATTTACATGCTCGCCGAAGGCCGGTTGGTGAACTTGGGCTGCGCCACGGGGCATCCTTCGTTCGTCATGTCGAACAGCTTCACCAACCAGACGCTCGCGCAGCTTGATCTCTGGAAGAATCGCGAAACCTACGAGATCGGGGTCTATCGCCTGCCGAAGCACCTCGATGAGGAGGTCGCGCGCCTCCATCTCGAGAAGATCGGCGTCAAGCTGACGAAGCTCACGCCCGACCAGGCCAAGTATCTCGGGGTGCCGGTCGAAGGTCCCTACAAGCCCGAGCACTACCGCTACTGAGCGAAGCCCGACCCTTTCAAACGCCGCGGAGCAATCCGCGGCGTTTTTTCTGTCCGCGCTGCGCCTCGCTGCTGGCGGTGAGGTGGTAACGGCCGTTGCGCTGGGTGAGTCGCAGGCGAGTTCCGAACAGCTGGGAAAGCGACCGTGAGGTAAGCACCCGCTGGGTCGGTCCGTCTGCCACCACGGCGCCGTGCGCCATGAGAATCACGCGTTCAATCTCCGGCACGATGTCCGCCACCGTGTGCGTGACCAAGATCAAGCTCTTGCCGCGCTGGGCCAGTTTGCGCAGGACCTGCCGGAACTCGTCCGTCGCACCGGGATCGAGGCTGGAGGTCGGCTCGTCGAGCAGCAGGGCCGCCGGATCATGCACCAAGGCGCGGGCGATGAGCATGCGGCGTTGTTCTCCTGACGACATCTGCGCCACCGGCCGGGCGGCCAAGTGGGCAATCTCGAGAAACCTCATGAGCCCGCGGGCCCGCCGCCGTTGAGTCGGGCTTGGGTGCAGGTGGGGCCAGAGACCCAAACTGCCGAAGTATCCCGAAAGTACCAGATCGAGCCCGGTGACCGAGCGCACGGTGACTTCATGCGAGAGCTGCTGAAGTTGATCGAGCGCGACGACCCCCAGTTTCTGGCGGAAATCCGTGATGTCGCACCATTCGGTTCCGAGCACTTGAAAGCGAAAACCCGGGGTATCGGCGACGGGGTAGAGTTCGCGTGTCAGCGTCTTGAGCAAGGTGGACTTGCCGCAGCCATTGGGACCGAGCAACGCGATGTGTTCGCCGTTTTTCAGCTGCAAATCAAGGCGGTGCAGGACACGACGTTCGCCCCGGTAGACCGTCAGCTGGCGAAAATCAAAAAGGAGCGGTTGGGGTGAGGGCAAAAGAGGTAAGCCGCTGGTGCTCCGCCAGCACCGGGGTTGAAAAACTGGCGGAGAGAGAGGGATTCGAACCCTCGAGACCCTTTTGGGGTCTGCACCTTTAGCAAAGGTGTGCCTTCGACCACTCGGCCATCTCTCCAAAGTCAGATTCGCAAGCAAAGTCGACGACCTGTCAGGCGCAAGGTATTTTCCTACAGTTTCGGGGCGTAATACTTTGATTTCAACACGCCGATACAGGGGAGGTTCCGGTAGCGCTCGTTGAAATCCAAGCCATAGCCGACGACAAATTCGTTCGGGATCTCGAATCCAACGTGTTCGGCCTCAAAGGGCACGAGTCGACGCGCCTTCTTGTCGAGCAGGACGCAGGTGCGGACTGAAGCAGCTCCCTTGGCGATAATCAGTTCGCGGACGGCCGAGAGCGTGTTGCCCGTGTCGAGAATGTCGTCGACGAGAAGCACGTGGTGTCCGCTGATATCGAGCTTCAGATTGTCCACAATCACCGGTTTGCCCGTCGCCTGGGTGCCCGTGTGGTAGCTGGAGGCGCGAATGCAGTCCAATCGTAGCGGCGTGCGCAGCTGGCGCAACAAGTCCGCCGTGAAAATGAGCGCACCATTCACGATCGCGATGACCGTGAGGTCTTTGCCGCGATAGGTGCGATTGATTTGGTCGGCCAAGACCCCGATGCGGCGCTTGATCGCCGTTTCGCTGACCAGCACGTGATCGAGGTGTTTGAGCTCAGGAATGGGAGTTTTCTTGGCCATGAAATTTTATTTCGCATCCCCCGGACATTGGCAACTGTTACAATCAGAGATCGGTAGCCTTTCTTTTTGACTTCACTAAAGGCGACCGGTTGCCTGACCGCGACGCGCCCAACCGATGATTTCCATTCAGGTCCACCAACTCACCAAGCGATTCGGCAATGTTGTGGCGCTGCACGAACTTGACCT
>JAUXOH010000329.1 GCA_030682505.1 Candidatus Didemnitutus sp.
CGGTGCCTCGCGCTGGTGGTAGCACCATTCCCGGGCGGCCCTCGGGGAATCCCTGCGGTCCCGCGGCCTGCGGCTGATCCTGGCGCGCGGCCCCGCGGGCGCGGTGCTGGGTGACTTGGCGCGCCAGACCAACGCCGCAGCGGTCTATTGGAATCGACGCCCCGAGCCTGCGGCGCGCTCCCTGCATGCCACCGTCACCACGCGCCTTGCGGCGGCTGGAATTGAGGTCGCCAGCTTTGATGCATCCTTGCTGTTCGAGCCGGACGCCGGCCGGAACAAGGCGGGCAAGCCGTTCCAAGTTTTCACGCCCTATTGGCGGCATTGTCTCACCCTGGAAGTGGCCCCCCCGGTGAAACTGAAGCGCGGTCCGCTGGCTGCACCGGCGAAATGGCCCGCGTCGCTAGATTTGGCTGAGCTCGGATTGCTGCCGGATCGTTCCTGGGCCGACGGATGGCCGGCGCGGTGGCAACCGGGAGAGGCCGGCGCGATGAGGCGGCTGAAGCGGTTTGTGGCGGGCGCGATGGACGCCTACGCCGCGCAGCGCAATTCGCCGGAGGTCGACGGCACGTCGGTCCTGTCGCCGCACCTGCATTTCGGGGAGATCAGTCCGCGCCAGATCTGGGCGGCTGTGCGCAGGGTGGGGAAGGACACCGGCCTGTTTCCATCCAGTCGGGGCGCCCAGATTTTTCTCAGCGAAATCGGCTGGCGCGAGTTCGCGCACCACCTGTTGTTGCACTTTCCCCACACGCCGGAGGAGCCGTTGCGCGCGGAGTTCGCCGCCTTTCCCTGGTCGCGGAACGCCGCGCACCTTGCCGCCTGGCAACAAGGTCGCACGGGCTACCCGATCGTCGACGCGGGCATGCGGCAGTTGTGGCACACCGGTTGGATGCACAATCGGGTCAGGATGATCGTCGCTTCGTTTCTCGTGAAACACCTGCGCTTGTCGTGGCGGGAGGGAGCGGCGTGGTTTTGGAACACGCTCGTGGATGCCGACCTCGCGAACAACACGCTGGGGTGGCAATGGTCAGCGGGCTGCGGTGCCGACGCAGCGCCGTATTTTCGCATCTTCAATCCCATGCTGCAGGGCGCGAAGTTCGACCCCGCGGGCCGCTACACGCGCCGGTGGGTGCCCGAATTGGCGAAAGTGCCCACCCGGTTCTTGCATTGTCCGTGGGAGGCACCGGCGGACGTATTGGACCGGGCCGGCATGTGCCTGGGCCGGGACTACCCGCGCCCCGTCGTCGATCACCCAGCGGCCCGCGCTGCGGCGCTGGCGGCCCTTAAGGGCATTCGTAAGCACCCGATGGCTGGTTAGTTGCCCGCTTTGGTTGAGATCGGGGGGAGGCGCAGGGAATGAAAATCGGGACTTCCCAAGCGGGTTGGAAGCTGTAACGTTTTGGTTTTTATATGCAGAAAACACTGATCATTTTTAAGCCTGATTGCATGGCCAAGCGCATTGTCGGCACCGTGCTGGCGCGTTTCGAGGCCGCGGGTTTTGACATCATTGGAGCCAAGCTCACCCGCCTGACCTCCGCGCAATTGCGCGAGCACTACGCGCACGTGGCCGACAAGCCGTTCTACCCGGAGATTGAGCAATTCATGAGCTCGAGCCCGGTGGTCGTCATGGCGCTCAAGGGCGACAACATCGTCCAGCAGGTGCGCGATTTGCTCGGACCGACCGACTCGCGCAAGGCCGCCAAGGGCACCATCCGCGGTGACTTCGGCACCGAGATGATGAAGAATGTCGTACATGCCTCGGACAGCGATGAAAACGGGCTCCTCGAGATCGCCCGGTTCTTCAAAGCCGACGAGATTTTTGCTTGATCGTTTTGCGCACTTGACGCCCGGCGTTCGGCTGCGCTTCTCTCTGGCTTCTGGTTTTTCCGCCCCTATCGTCTAGCGGCTAGGACAGCGGCTTCTCAAGCCGTTAACCGGGGTTCGATTCCCCGTGGGGGCACCATTTCTCCTCTGAAACACAGGTTACAGAGTAAAAAATGACTGGATAGTTACTGTCGGAACAGGTCTGGGCCAGCAGGCTCCGACGGGTTTCAACAACGAAGAAGCCCCGACTTTTTCAGGCCGAGGCTTCACGTTTTCGGCCCGTGGCTACCCCACCGGAAGCAAGTGCTTAGAGACTCTACCTCATTCGGCAAAACACCTTCGGCGATGATCTTGCCCGCGGCAGAGAGGACGCACACGTGATGCCGGCGGGCCCCGAGGTCTAATCCGATGGTCAGTTCGTTCGTGTTCATAAGGCGTCATCTAGTGCCGCCGATGCTGTGCTTGCGACGAAGGCCCGCCGATTGCGGCAGTGGCAGGGCGTCGGACCGGTTTTGACGGCTACCTTGCTGGCCTACCTGCCCGAATTGGGCGAACGCGGGTCCGCCCAATTAGCCTCCTTGGGCGGAGTCGCACCGTTTGCGCGTGACAGCGGGCGAATCCAGCGACCACGCCATGTGCGCGGAGTTCGCTGCGTCGTTCGACACATTCTCTATATGGCCGCCTTGACCGCAACCCGTTGTAATCCTGTCCTGCGCCCCTTCTATCAACGGCTAATCGGCGCCGGCAAAGCCGCCTCATCGCCCTAGTGGCCGCGATGCGGGGCCTGCTCCATGTCCTCAATCGACTACTCGCCGATCCTGATTTTGTCCTCGTCCACTAACTCCGCTGCTCGTTCCTACTGGTTAGCCGACCGGTCAGAGCCGGGGAATCGTCAGGCCGCCATCAACCATGATGACCTGCCCGGTGCTGAAGGGAAAATCGCCCCGCGCGAGGGCGGCGACACTGCGGCCGATGTCCTCGGGGAAGCCCCAGCGCGGCTGCACGTTGAGCCCGCCGGCGATGAGTTTGTCGTATTTGTCGGTCACCCCCGCGGTCATGTCGGTCTTGATGACACCGGGGCGGACCTCGTAAACGGGGATGCCATCGACCCCGAGGCGCGTCGCGAAGAGTTGCGACATCATGCTCAGTCCGGCCTTGGCAATGCAGTATTCGCCGCGGTTGATGCTGACCACCGTCGCGGAAATCGAAGTGATGTTGACGATCGTGGCGGCGAACGCCGGGTCGGCCTTCCGGGCCGCGACCATGTCGCGCGCGAACGCCTGAGTGAGGAAGAAGACTCCCTTGAGGTTCGTATCGACGACGAAATCGTAGCTCTCCACGCTGGTGTCGAGCAGGTCGGCGCGGACCTTGGGGGCCACGCCGGCATTGTTCACGAGCAGATTGAGCGCTTTGCCGTCGGTGAACGCCTGCGTCGCCTTAACGATGGCCGCGCGGCCTTCGACGGAACCGATGTCGCCGCGAGCGTAGCCCGCCCGCACCCCCAGTGCGCGAAGTTGAGCGAGCGGTTCGGCGACGGATTCCTCGGGACGCACGCCGTTGATGACGATGTCCCATTTTTCGGCGGCGAGTTTTTCGGCGATGCCGAAGCCGATGCCGCGGGAACCACCTGTTACTAAGGCTACTTTAGACATGAGAGGAGGAGTTGGTGGTCACCACGAAATACACTAACCACACGAAATCAGGAGAGGCGCAGGGTCTTTCCTTTTGTGTCGTTCGTGTGTTTCGTGGTGACCGGCATTGATTACTTCAGGGATGGGACATCGAGCCACTTGCGTTCGGCCCAGGATTGGAGTCCGAGTTCGGCGAGTTGCACGCCCTTGGCGCCTTCAAACAGATCCCACTGAAACGGGGAGCCGGTGACGACGTGTTTGAGGAAGAGTTCCCACTGGATCTTGAAGGCGTTGTCGTAAACGCCCTGGTCCGGCACGCGCGTCCAGCCGTCCTTGTATTTGATCGGGCTGTCGATGTCGGGATTCCATGTGCAGCGGGGGGTCGCGGCGAGGGACTGCGCTTTGCAGTCGCGCAGGCCGGCCACCGCGGAACCGTGTGTGCCGTCGACTTGCAGCGTGAGCAGATCATCGCGGTCGACGCGGACATCCCACGAGGAGTTGAAGTGGCAGATGACGCCGTTCACGAGCTCGAGGGTGGCGTAGGCCGAGTCGTCGGCGGTGCACTTGTAGGGCTTGCCGGCTTCATCCCAGCGGGTGGGGATGTGCGTGGCCCCGAGGCAGGTGAGGCTCTTGATTTCGCCGAAGAGGTTCTGAATGACATACTGCCAGTGGCACAGCATGTCGACGATGATGCCGCCGTCGTCTTCCTTGCGGTAGTTCCACGAGGGGCGCTGCAGTTTCTCATATTCGCCGGTGAAGACCCAGTAGCCGAATTCGCCGCGCACGGAGAGGATCTTGCCGAAGAAACCCGTATCGATGAGATACTTCAGCTTCACGAGTCCCGGCAACCAGAGCTTGTCCTGCACGACCCCGTGCTTGAGCCCGGCGGCGGAAACTTCCCGGGCGAGGGCCAACGCCACGGCGGACGTAGTCGCGGTGGGCTTCTCGCAATAAATGTGCTTCTTCGCGACGATCGCTTTGCGAACACCCGCGGGACGCTGACCGGTGAGCGTGGAGTCGAAGTAGACTTGGTTTTCGGGTTTCGCGAGCTCGGCCTCGAGATTGGTCGAAATGCGCGAAACGCCGACGCGAGCACCGAGGGCCTTGAGTTTCTCTTCACTGCGACCGACCAGGACCGGATCGGGCATGATGACCTCGGAGTCGGAGAGTTTCACGCCGCCTTGATCAATGATGGCCTTGATCGAGCGGATGAGATGCTGGTTGGTGCCCATGCGTCCGGTGACGCCGTTCATGATGATGCCGATGCGATGCGTTTTCATAGTAGGGAGGGAAAAAAGTTGGTGGAAAACGGGAATGGAATGGGCGACGGAGGCTCAGACGTGGTCGCGGTAGGCTTGGACGATCTTGGCGAGGGAGTCGTCTTGGTCGGTGGCCCAGAGGCGCGTGGAGAAGACCTCGACCTCGTTGAAACCGGTGTAGCCCGTCGCCTCGACCCATGCACGGATCTGCCGCAGGGGGATGCAGCCCTCACCCATCAGGCCGCGGTCGTTGAGTAGATCGAGCGTCGGCGTGCGCCAGTCGCAAACGTGGAATGCGAAGAGCGCGTTTAAGCGGCCGCAACGCGCGATTTCCCGCTGCAGCGCGGGATCCCACCACAGGTGATAGACGTCAGCCGCGACGCCGACGAGCGGCGAACCGATGGCTTCGACCAAGTCGTTCGCCTGGCCAAGGGTGTTCACCGCCGAGCGACTGTCGGCATACATCGGGTGCAGGGGTTCGATGGCGAGTTTCACGCCTGCGGCCCGGCAGTCAGGCAGGAGCGCGGAGATGCCGTCTTGGATCTGCTTCCGCGACTCAACCAGCGATTGGCCGGGAACGGCGCCGCAGACGAGCACGATGAGTGGTGCTCCGAGTTCATGGGCTTCGGCGATGGCCTGGCGATTGTCGTCCAGTGCCTTCTGGCGATCGGCCGGGGTGAGGGCAGGAAAAAATCCACCCCGGCAGAGCGAGACGATCGCGAGGCCGTGATCGCGGAGGAGTTCCCCCGTAGCTTTGATGTTCCGGCCCTCGAGGGTGTCGCGCCAGACGGTGATGCCTTTGACGCCGGCGGCGGCAAACTTGGCTGCGGCGGTTTCAACCGTCCACGGTTTGGTTGTGATCGTGTGGACGCACAAGCGCGCAAGATCCGGAAGTGGGGCGGAGGGATTCATGGCGAAAACCGGACGGTTACTTCAGGCAGCCGAAGAAGGTGTAGTATTTTTCCTCCTTGATGACACGTTGCAGGTAGAGCGCGGCTTCGCGGAGGTGGTAGTCGCCCCACATGCAGGCTTCGCCGTTGGCGACCTTCTGGCCGGGAGCGACGTAGTCCCAGGCATTGGGTTGGTGATAGATGGTGTGCAGCAGCAGGCCCTGATGCTGGGCATCTGTGCCGAGGTAGGCGTCGCTGAGCAAGGTGCGCATTGTCGTGAGACCCGCCTGCCAATAGCGCTGGCCATCGGTGGTGTTGCGACCGACGTAGTGCCCGAGGCGCAGCAGCCCCTGCGCGCCGATGGCGGCGGCCGAACTGTCCACGGGCTCGTGGTCGTTGCAAATCTCCGCGTTGCGTCCGCGCCAGTCCCCGAGCTTGTGCAAGTTGGGCGCACCGCCGTCCCAATAGGGGATGCCGTCAAGGGAGGTGTTGGCGATAAACCAATCGCAGGTCGCGCGCGCTGCCTTGAGCAAGAGGGCCTCCCACTTGGCGCGGCCACCCAAGGGCTCGAGCTCGGTTTCGGACACGGTCTTGAGAAACTCGAGTTCCTCCGGGAAGCCGACCATCGCCCACGAGAGCCCGCGGGTCCACGTGGTGAAACCGGAAAAGCCCTGCTGGGAATTGGGGCAGCGATACCGGCCGTCATTGGGATTGAAAATGGCCTCGTGCGCGGTGCGGCCGCGTTCGGCCGGCACGTCGTAGCCGTCGCGGCCCTCGCCGTAGAAGATGGAATACTTGGCGGTCGCCTCCATGTGCTGGAGCGCGCGCTCAAGCAGGGAATGGGCGGTGTCGTTCTCACCCATGAGCTTGTGGCCAAGCCGGTGCGCGACGGTGACGATGCGACAGGAGCGGATGGTGTCGACGAAGAGGGAGTGCGGGCCGTTGAACGAATAGATGTAGCCGCCGCCACCGTGAATCTTGGACCAGCGCGCCGCCTGCACGGCCCCGGAGACCTTGAGCGCCAGCTCGCAAAACTCGACCTGGTCGGCGGGAAGCTTGCCCTCGTGCTGGAGGCGAAGCCAGTTGCCGTAGGTGCTGAGATTGTTGAAGCCGTGATCATGCACCCCGATGTGCGAGACGTGGGACGCCATCCGCTCAACCGTGTGCTTTTGCGCCAGCTCGGCGAACCGTCGCTCGCCGGTGGCGTCGAACTGCAAAAAAGCCGAACCGTAGTTGAAGCCTTCGGTCCACTCCGTCCATCCCCGCGCGGTGTATTTGCCGGCGACAGTGAAAACGGGCGAGCCCTTGGTGAAATCGTATTCCTGGAAGATCCGGTCGATCTTCTGGCCGGAGAGTTTCCAGAACTTGTCGAGCGCAGGGGTGAGAGCGGCGGCTTGGAGTTGGGGGTCGATACGCATGGGAGTAGGAGGGGTTAGTAGCGCTTGTCCTTCCGCAGGTGCAGAATGATGAATTGGGAATCCGCGAGCGCTTCGTAGGTGTGCTGTTGAATGGCGTCGAATTGGATGCTCTCGCCGGCAGCGAGGATGCACTCCTCGTGCGGCAGCATGAGGCGCAGTTTGCCTTCGGTGACCCAGCAAACCTCGGTGTCGTCGTGGTGAATCTCCGGTCGGGAGACCTTGGAGCCTTTTGGGGCGGAGCCGAGGAGCCCAACCACGTTGGCATACTTGATCTGCCGGAATTTGAACTCGCCCGACCGATAGGGCTTCTCCGCCGTGCGATGCGCCAGCGGGGATTCGGCCAGCGCCAGCAGATCGGTCGCGCTGAGCCCAAAGGCACGCGCCAAACGATAGATCGTGTCGAGCGCGGCGGACTGCTGGTTGCGCTCCAGTTTGGAGATGACGGCCACGGAAACTCCCGAAGCCGTCGAAAGATCGGCCAAGGTCATCTCCCGCTGCTCGCGAAGGCTGCGCAGGACCGTGAAATTGAATTGGACGGGGGCTTC
>JAUXOH010000331.1 GCA_030682505.1 Candidatus Didemnitutus sp.
GCAGCCTGCTTTGAAGCGGTCTCGTTGCCCTTCGGCTCCCGTCGACGCCCTGCTCGCTTCTTTGAAACAAATGCAGTGGAAACGATTCCGACCTTGTCCTTAGCTTTCTCCTGATGTCAGCGCAGTCCCTCCCACGTCGGAATCCTTTGGCAACCCGTGGCTTCACCATCATCGAAGTCGCGATGGCAGCCACGATCTTGGTCGTGGGGGTGATGGGCATGATCAGGGCCATCACGATCGGCTCCGAGATGATGGCGACCGCACGGCGCCAGACACTCGCGGCGCAGATCATCAATCATGAACTGGAGGCGTTTCGGTTTTCCTCGTGGGCCACGATCAGCGGTCTGTCGACCGGCGTGACCACACTGACGATCAACGACCAGTTCAACTCGGCGATCACCGCGGTGGGCCTGACCAAGGGCACGACCCTGACGTTGAGCCGCACGGTGGCCAACGTCGCCGACCTCACCAACGTGCGCGAGATCACCCTGACGGTGACGTGGACCATGCGGCCCAGCGGCGCGTCCGTCGTGCGCACCTACCGCCGCATGGGATCCAGTTACTTCGGGCAATACGGGCTCAACCAAACCTACCAACGCACGTGACCCAGCGCGCGCGCCACTCTCCGGCGGGATTCACCTTGGTCGAGGTGCTCATCGGCATGAGCCTGAGCCTGGTCGTGATGGCCGCCGTGTTGTCCAGCTACCTGTTCATCGGCCGCAATCTGGTCCGGCTCGCCAATCAACAAGCCCTCGAAGCCGGGGGCCGGCGCGCGCTGGATTATTTCACGCGGGACGTGCGCATGGCAACCAGCGTGACGAGCGCCAGCGACACGGCCGTGACCCTCGCGGTGCCCACGGCGACCGTGGCCTCCGCCATCACCTACACGTATTACGGTTCAGTCGCCGTGGTCGGGAGCGTGACGGTTCCCGCGTTCAGCCTCGTCCGGCGCGTGGACGGCGGCACGCCGTTCATCGTCGTTCGCAACCTCGTCGCGGGCAGTTTCGACCTGAACTACTACGACTCGGACAACGTTTCGATCACCGACTTCACCGACAAGCGGGCCAGCATCAAGAAGACCTCGATGACCTTCAGCATGCAGACGGGCAACGCGAAGTCCGGCACCCAGACCCCGGTTTTCCGGTATGCCTCGGCCTATGTGATCCTGCGCAACAAGGAGCTGCTCCAGTGAGGCAGAACCCCAGCCAACGCCATCGCGCCTCGGTGGCCCTGCTCACACTCTGTCTTGTGGCAGTGATGGCGATCTCGTTGGCCAGTTACATCGCCCTCAGCGCCCGGGCCATGACCCAGGCGAATCGTTCCTTTCAATCCGGGTTGGCGGCGCAGCAGGCGGAGTCCGGCATCGTGCAGGCCCTGTGGTCGCTGAACAATGCCAATTGGACCAACTGGACCGCGCCGGGCGGAGGCGCCCTGACCGCCGCGGATACGTCGGCCGTGCGAACCATCGCCTTCGCAAGTTCGAAATTCGGCACGAGCGGGGTCACTGCCTCGATCAAGCTGAGGGTGAACAACCGTCATGCCGCGGAGTGGAACCAATGGACCGCCTATACCACCGCGAACATGGTCTGGTATCGCGGCCGCTGGTGGCAATGCGTGACGGCCCATGGTCCGGTGCTCCTCTCCGCCACCCCCAACACCTCCGCCAACTGGATCAGCGCCCCGGGGACTTGGAGCGCGCTCGTCAGCTACAGCGTGGGCGACATCGTGATCTCCAATGGCCTGATCTATCGCTGCACCGCCGCCCATACCAACCGCGCCCCCCCTAACGCCAGCTTCTGGACCAATCCGGGCGTGGCGCCGACGACGTGGAACGCCGTCACCGCCTACGCGGTCAACGCCGTGGTCCTGCACGGAGGCACTCTCTATCGCTGCCGCGCGGCCCACACCAACCAGGTGCCACCGAACACCAGCTTCTGGGTCAGCGCGCCCGTGATTTATTCCGAGGGCGTGTCAACGCCACCCGCCAACCTGGGGGGCGGTGCCAGCCGTTTGCAGATCCGCGCCGAACTGGCTCCCGTGTCCCTCGTTCCCAACGCCATCGGCGCGAACACTTCGAACAGCCCCAGCGTGAGCTTCGGCTCCACCGGCGTCGTCGGCAGTTATGTGCCGGCAGAATTGGCCGCCGCTGCCACCGTCTGGTCTCCCAGTCCCAGCTACGCGGTCGGGGATCTCGTGCTGCACAACACCGGTTACTACCGCTGCACGACGGCGCACTCGTCCTCGTCCTCGCGCGCTCCCCCCACCGCCAGCTTTTGGTCGGGCTCCCTCCTCCAGGGTTACTCCGCCGTTGTCGCGGGCTCGTCCGTGACGATCAGCAACGCGACGAGTATTTTTGGCTTCGTCGCCTCACCCACCACCTCCTTTGCCAGCAGCGCGGTGGTGAAGAAGGCCTCGAGTCCGGCCTCGCCCAATCGTGACCCGCAGCAATTGAGCAGCAGCTACTTCGTGCCCGTACTCGGCGTCCAGTCCGTCACCGACGGCATCAACCTGCCCACCGGCGGTACAAACCTTCCCGACGGTGCCAACACGCTGGGCAACGCCACCGATACCACGCCCCGCATCTACAACATCACGGGCACGTGGGACGGAAGCAACCTGCGCTCCGGGGTCCACATGGCGAAAAGCGCGGATATTCTCACCATCGCCGGGCCCGTCATCCTGAATGTTTCCGGCGCGCTCTACACCAACGACGGCCAAATCATTGTCGAACCGGCGGGTTCGTTGGAGATCTACTTCAGCGGCCAACTTTGGATCGGTAACAACAGCACCTCGGGCACCCCCCCGGTTCCGTCCCGCGGCGGCATCGTCAACCAGACCCTGAACCCGCGGCGCCTTCTCATCGTGGGCACGAGCAACTACAATTCCTCCAGCTACAATTACTACTGGTCCATCCGTCCCTTCCACGGCGTGATCTACATGCCCAATGCCTACGTCCACATGTGGAACAGCGGCTACACCAACCTGTTTTTCGGCGCCATTTCCGCGAGCACCGTCTATTTCAACCACACGGCAAATCTCCAATATGACTCCTCCCTCCGCACCGCGGGAAAGCTCGGACGGTTCATCGACCCCGCCCTCCAGATCACGTCCTGGCGCGAACTGACCGACCCCTCCGAGCGCATCAACCTCTGATCGTGCGCCGAAGTTGACGCCGGGCCCGGGCAGAGCAAGGCTTTCGGCCGGTCGTCAAACCTCGTGAAGTTTCCCCTACTTTTTACCCGCCATTCTCGACGGAGCATCGTCATCGAGATCAACCAGTATCAGATTCTCGTCGCAGGTCTCAATCGACCGGACGCGGAATCCGTCCTGTTGGACAGCTATGCGGAGTTTGCGGCAGATGACGATGCCGGCCTACGGGCTTGGTTGCGCGATCACGCTGATCACCAAAATGCCTGGGTGCCAGCGATTTGCGGTCTTTTTACCCACGACGCCCTTCTCCAGCGCAACAGTATCAGCTCCCGCCGCTTGGCCGAACCCGGCTACCTCAGCGAGTTTACGGCCGAGCAATTCAAGATCGCCAACACCGATCAGTGGAAACTGCACGCGCTGACCCCGCTCGAGGGCAAGCCGGTGCCATCCGAAGGCGGCCAGCGCCCGGTGCTCATGTGCGGTCTGCGGCACGAGACCGTTCACCAGCTGCAACAGCGGCTGCTCGATCACAGGCTGCTCCCCTACCAGCTCGAATTCTCTCCACTCCCACTTTTCGGCGCGATTTATGATCAACAGGCCCGCGCCGGCGATACGCGCGCCATCGTCGTGCTCGATATCGGCCAAGACCAAACGGTCGCCTACATTCTCGGCAAAGAAGGCGTGCACACGCCCGCCGTCGTGCCCCACGGCTTTTCTTCCATTGTCGCCGCCGCCCGCAAGGAACTGCGGCTCGGCGAAGCCGAGGAAGTGGCGGATCGCCTGCACAATCCGGACGAGGAGATCCTGCATCGCGCAACCAAACTCGTGCGCCCGCTGGGTCGCGACCTCAAGCCCCTCATCGATTCCTACGAAATGACCACCGGCCAGCCGGTCGGCGAGATCTATTGCGCCCATCTTCCCCCGTCCCTGACTTGGATCGCGCAGCCCCTCGCCCAAGTCATCGGCGGCAACGCCTACCAGATCGACAGCGAGGCCTGGATGGAAAACGTCAACGTGCGCGTGGCGCCCAACCTAGAGCCCTTCGGTCCGCATTGGATCAGCGTGCTCAGTCTCCTGGCTCATCTTCCCGCCGCGCTGCCGAAAACCACGCCGCGCGCGGACAACCCCTACAAGGCGGCGTGGCGCGTCGATTTCCGCCTGTCGGCTCAACTCCCAAGCAACGATTTGGTCCGGCGCCGTTTTCTCAAGAACGTCGTCGCCGTCACGTTCGCCACGGTGGCGCTCATTTTCACCCTCTGGCAGGGTTACTCCGTTCACTTCTCCCGGAGCGAAACCGCCTACTGGCACCAGCGCATCGCCGAAAACGCCGTCCCCTTTGCCCAGCACGAAAAGGATTCACGCAAATTCTCGCAACTTGCCGCCCGGGTCGACCAGGCGTGGACCCTGCTGCACTCGCCGCATTTCGTCACTGAAACGCTGATGGAGTT
>JAUXOH010000332.1 GCA_030682505.1 Candidatus Didemnitutus sp.
ACCTACCAATGGCGCAAGGGTGGTAATAACCTGAGCGATGCCGGCAGCATCAGCGGGACGACGACCACGAGCCTCGTTATCACCGGCGTCACGACCTCCGACGCTGGCAGCTACGACGTCGTTGTGACCAATGCTGCCGGCAGCACCCCTTCGTCCGCCGCGACGCTCACCGTCAATCAGCTCCCGCAAACGATCACCTTCGCGGCGTTGGCGGACCGCGCCTACACGTCCACGCCGTTCAGCCTCTCGGCCTCCGCGGGCTCGGGGCTCCCGGTCACGTTCTCGATCCTCTCGGGCCCGGCGTTGCTCAGCGGCAGCAGCCTCACGCTCACCGGCACCGGCACGGTGACGGTTCGTGCCGCGCAGTCGGGCGACGCCACCTACTCGGCGGCGGTCAATGTCGACCGCAGCTTCGTTGTCAGCCAAGCCACGGCCATCGTGACCCTCGGCGATTTGGGCGCAACCTACAGCGGTGCGCCACACAGCGCCACGGCCACGACCAGCCCGGCCGGCCTCGCTGTCAGCTTCACCTATGACGGCTCGGCCACCGCGCCCACTGACGCCGGCAGCTACGCCGTGGTCGGCACCATCAATGATGCACTCTACCAGGGCACGGCCAGCGGCACGCTGACCATCGGCAGAGCCGCCGCCACCGTGACCCTCGGCAGCCTTGCGCACACCTACGACGGCACTGCCAAGAGTGCGACAGCGACGACCAATCCCGCCGGCCTGACCGTGGGCTTCACTTATGACGGCGGCGGGATCGTACCGACCAATGCCGGCAGCTACGCCATCGTGGGTACGATCAGCCACGCCAACCATCAGGGCTCGGCCGGCGGCACGCTGGTCATCGCCAAGGCGGACCAGACAATCAGTTTCACCGGGCCGGCCAACCAGACTTACCACGCGACACCGATCACGCTGAGCGCGACGGCGAGTTCTGGTCTGACAGTTTCGTTTGCCGCCATGGCAGGTCCGGCGTCGGTCACCGGGTCTTCCCTGACGCTGACCGGCGCGGGCTTGGTGACGGTGCGCGCCAGCCAGGCCGGTGACGCCAACCGCAATGCCGCGCCGGATGTTGACCAATCCTTCACTGTCGCCGGCACGTTTGCTTCTTGGGCGCAGTCCAGGTTTACCGGCAGCGAACTGCTTGATGCCAATCGCAGCGGGCCCAATGCGGTCTACGGACTCGACGGGCTGCCCAACCTCGTCAAATACGCGCTCGGCCTCGAACCGAAACAAAACGTCACCACCGGCCTGCCGGAAGTGAGCGTGGTCGGCTCCGACTGGGTCTACACCTACACCCGCCCCGCCAGTGTGACCGATGTCGCGATTGCGGTGGAGGTGTCGACTAATCTCTCGACATGGACCTCGACCGGCGTGACGCATGAATTCGTCTCCACCTCCGGTGGGACTGAAACTTGGCGGGCAACGTATCCGCTGGCCTCGGCGAGCAATGCCTTTTTCCGACTCAAGGTCACACGGCCGTGAGCGGTGGGTGATCCATCACCGGTTCGATGCAGCCAGGAACGCACCGTCCGAGGTAAGCCACGGAGGAAAATGAGCACGTGGCGGAAGGGATTTCTCCTTCGGTGTTGATTGGCGGGGAGCGGCCCGCCTGAATCCGGCGCGTGCTGCCACCCCTCATTGAGTCGCTGGGTCTGACCGATCCCGGCGTCTATCTTTGCATCTTCCTCGTCGCCTCGATGCTCATGCTGTGGCGGCTGGAAGCGATGCTCAATCACGGGCTCGAGGGCACGGCCCTGGGGACCCTGCTCATGCCCTACTGCTCGGGCTTGGGCAATGTGCTCTTCGTCGTCATTCTCACCCGGCAGGGTGGTCCGGCGGTCGAGGCACTGACCAACAATCTCGTCAACAACGTCACCAATCTCACCCTGTTGCTCGGATTGCCGGCCGTGCTGTGGGGATTGCAGGTGACGGGCGGTGTGGTGGGGAAGGGGAAGGCGCGGGGCAAGGCGGCGGCCGCCGCGACGGGCGCGCAGCTCAACCGACTGTCGCTCATGCTCACGATTCTGGCCGTGCTGTTCTTCACCGGCGCCACCTGGTTGCTCGCCGAGGATGGCCAGCTCTCCCGCACGGACGGGTTTCTCCTGATCGGCCTGTTCCTTTTCTGGCAGACGTTCCATGTGGTCGACGTGCTGAAGCACAATGTGCGACAGAAGATTTCCTTTCGGTTTATGTTTTATGTCGATGTGGCGGTGGTGATCGGGTGCGCGTGGTTCCTTTACGAGAGCATCGACTGGCTCGTGGCGTGGATCACGGCGCAGAAGACGGGATTCGTCAGCGTGGAGAATCTTGGCTGGCTGAGCGGCTGGCTGATGGTGCTGCCCAATGCGCTGCTGGCCCTCTATTGGGGCAGGAAGCGCCGGGCGGACGTCGTCTACAGCTCCCAAGTGGGCGACGGACACATCTGCATCCCCCTGTGTCTCGGACTGCTCGCCGTGCTGACGCCGGTTGCCGTGCCGCCCTTTTTCATGACGGGTCTGCTGTTGATCCTTGGGGTCGTGGTCGCGCACGGTGCCTTCCTGCTCCTGCTCGGCGGTCTGCCGCGCTGGGCCGGCGGCGTCTTCCTCGCGACCTATGCGTGGTTTGTCTGGGCCGGATTGCTGGCGTGACGTGCCGTGCGCGGGCAATGACACGTCATCCGTGTCATTGCGACTGGCGGCCGGGACGGTTGGCGGCGTGACGCGCTGGTTATTACTCGACCGGATCGGCGGCGATGACCTGACTGAATTCAACCCACGGTCTTTGCGCGGCCCGCCAGAGCGGGTTCTCGCGAATATCATCCATCGTGCGCTCGGTATGGTTGCAGAAGAGGTAGCTGGTGTCCCCGACCCGCATGCAACCGTCGTAGTTCGTGCCTTCGGCGGTGGTCGCGAAAGCGAAATCACCGACGCTCAGTTTCTGCTCGGCGAGTTCTTTCATCATCGCGGCCATATCGAACGTGAATCGTTGCTTGAAGCTTTCGGCCCGGGGCCCTTCGTAGGCCAGAATGGCGCCGCGGTCGGCGCGCAGGGAGACGAGCACCCATTCGTTGAACACTTCCTGGCCGTAGGCAGAGTTTACCCGAGCCAGGGCGGTATGGATGGCCGTGCGCGCGTCGTCGAGTGTCATGGGGTTCTTTATCAGCCGGACGGAGGCCATCGGGCCAGCCAATAGTTGCGGTGAGGACGGTTTCCGGCTGCCTTCTACCCGGGCCGCGGTGGCCGGTGGCCGGCCGCGGGTGAATTGGGCGGCTCCCTAGCGCGTCACCTGCATCGCACGCACGCGCTGGCCGCCGGAAATGCGGTCGCCGGGGTAGAGGATGACCTCGTCGCCTTCGCTCAGCCCGTCGATAATCTGGATCTCGGCGCCACTGCTCCGGCCCGCCGTCACCGGCACCAAGGTTGCCTTGCCTTGGCGCAGCACGAAGGCAGCCCACGCGCTGCCGCGAC
>JAUXOH010000133.1 GCA_030682505.1 Candidatus Didemnitutus sp.
CTCTTCGATGCCAAGGGCTCGGTGCTCGGTACCTTTGCGATTTACTTTCGCCAACCCGGCCGACCGGCGGGGCACCACTTGCAACTGATTGACATGGCCACGCAGACCGCAGCGGTCGCGATCAATCATGACCGGACGCAGTGGGAATTAAGCGTGAGCGAGGGCCGTTATCGGCGGCTGGTCACTTCCAACGTCATCGGCGTGATCGTCTCCAACACCGACGGGTCGATTCTGGAGGCCAACGACCTGTTCCTGGAGTGGCTGGGCTATACCCGGGAGGAATTGCGCAGCGGAAGCCTGCGGTGGGATGCGCTCACGCCCCCGGAGTGGCGCGAAACCGATGCCATGATCATCGCCGAGCTCATGGCGAATGGCAGCTGCGCGCAAGTCGAGAAGGAGTATTTCAGGAAGGATGGCAGCCGTTTGCCGATTCTGGTCTCGGGTGCCCTGCTGGAGGGGACACCGGGCGACGCCATCTGCCTGATCGAGAATTTGACCAAGCGGAAGCAGGCGGCCGCTGCCCTGCAGGAGAGCGAGGCGCGCTACCGGGACTTGGTCGAGCACACTGACGATCTGTTCTGCACCCATGATCTGGAGGGAAGGCTGCTTTCGATTAATGAGGCGTGCGTGCGCAACACCGGCTTTTCGCGGACGCAGCTCCTCGCGATGAACATCGTGGACATTTTGCTGCCCGAAATGCGGACGAACGGGTTGGATTACCTCAGGCAAGTCCGCGAGCACGGACAGGTCCAGGGGATCATGAAGATCCTCACGGCGAAAAAGGAGGTCCGCCTGTGGGAGTTCAACAACTCCGTGAGGAGGGAGGGTGTAGCTGAGCCAGTTGTGCGGGGCATCGCGCACGATATCACGGCGCGGAAGCACTGGGAACGGACCTTGCGCGAAAGCGAGGAGCGCTTCCGGGCGATCTTCGAGCAGGCCCCGCTGGGCATTGCCGAGGGTGTCATTGCCACGGCGAGCTTTGTCCGGGTCAACCAACGATATGCCAACATCGTGGGGTATTCGAAAGAAGAGTTAGCCCGAATGACTTTCAGGGACTTCACCCATCCCGAGGACCTCGATCTCGATCTGGTGGAATTTGGGCGGCTGGCCGCCGGCGAGATCCGGGAGTATGCGATCGAGAAGCGTTATATCCGCAAGGACGGCGCAACGGTCTGGGTGAATCTTTCCGTCACGGCCATGGCCGCAACGGGCAGCATGCCCGTGCACTGCATGGCGATGATCGAGGACGTGACCGAGCGCAAGAACCTCGAAGCGCAGTTTCTGCAGGCGCAGAAGATGGAGGCGGTGGGGCAGCTCTCCGGAGGCATCGCGCACGATTTCAACAACATCATCACCGTGATCAAGGGTCGCGTCGGCCTGTTGCAGCAGAACAGCGGGTTCGACTGGGACCAGGCGGAGTGTCTGGATGAAATCGCGGTCGCGGCGGCGCGCGCTGCCGCACTGACCCAGCAATTACTCGCTTTCAGCCGACGCCAAGTGATGCAGCAAAGGGACATTGAGTTGCAGAATACGGTCCGGAACATCGCGACGATGCTCCGGCGGGTGGTCCGCGAAGACATCACGGTGCGGTTCGAGTATTCCCCGGAGGCGCTTTGGGTTCATGCGGATTCCGGCATGATCGAGCAAATGGTGATGAACCTCGCGGTGAATGCCCGCGACGCGATGCCGCAGGGCGGCGAGCTGGCGATTGCCACGTCGGCGATTGTCGTGAGCGAGGAACAGGCGGCGCGCTGGCCCATGGCCGAAGCGGGGCGGTTCGTCCGGCTGACGGTCACCGACACAGGTTGTGGCATCGCCCCGGAGGTTCTCACCCACATTTTCGAGCCATTCTTCACCACCAAGAAAGTCGGTGAAGGCACGGGACTGGGCTTGGCAACCGTCTACGGCATTGTCCAACAACACCGCGGAGGCGTTGAAGTGGAGAGTCGGATCGGTGTCGGCACCACCTTTGAGATCTATCTCCCGCGATGCGCCGCGCCGACCGAGTCCACGCCGCCCGTGCGGGAGACGCCGGCGATCCCCGGAGGCACGGAGACCATCTTGCTGGTCGAGGATGATGCGGCGGTGCAGATGGTGGCCTGCGCCGTCCTGGAGCGCCTCGGCTACAAGCTCCATGTTGCTGACACGGGCCGGGAGGCGCTGGGAATCTGGAAGGAACACCGTGCCCAGATTCAGCTGCTTTTGACCGACTTGGTCATGCCCGAGGGGATCAACGGCCATGAACTGGCCCGGCAACTCAAACTGGAGCGACCGGAATTGCGCGTCATCTTGACCAGCGGTTACAGTGCCAGCGTCGCCGGAAAGGATTTTCCCATGGACGACACCATCGATTTCCTCGCGAAACCCTACGAAATCCACGCTTTGGCGACGATGGTCCGGCAAAGCCTGGACAAGGCATCACCGTGAGCCCCGGCGGCCGCCGTTGAGCGACGCCGTGGTTTGAATTTGCGCGCCGGCGCACCAGCGCGCATCACGAGGCACGTGAAAATCCATATCCTGCCCTCCGGTCCGATTCAGACCATTGGCTATCTCCTGACTTCTCCGAACTCCGGGGAATCCGTGCTCGTCGATGCGCCGGAGGGGATCTGGGAGAAGATCAAGCCTCTCTTGGCGAGTAGCGGGTGTTTGCTGAAGGAGCTTTGGCTCACGCATGGCCATTGGGATCACACCCAGGACGCCGCCTTGCTCAAGCGTGAGACCGGGGCACTCATTCGCGCGCACCGGGCCGATCAGGCCTTGATTGAAACCCCCGAGGTCATGAGCGCGTTCTTGATGCCGGGCATCCAGCTGGAAGGCGTGAAGATCGACTCCTTCGTGGAGCACGGAGACAAGCTGATAGCACTGGGAACCGAGTTCGAGGTGCGGCATGTGCCGGGGCATTGTCCGGGCAATGTACTGTTTTACAGCGCGGCGGCGCAGGCCGCCTTGGTCGGCGATGCCTTGTTCAATGGCGGAGTCGGCCGGTGGGATTTGCCGGGCGGCGATTTCGAGTTGCTGCAGCGCTCGATCCGCGAGCAAATCTACACGCTGCCGGACGAGACCGTCGTGCTGCCCGGGCACGGAGCGCGCACCACGGTCGGCGCAGAAAAAACCGGCAATCCCTTCGTTCCGGCATTCCAGCGATGAAACCGATCGACCATCCCTTTTTCATGCGCCGAGCCATCGAGCTGGCCCGACGCGGGTGGGGTGACACTCATCCCAATCCGCTCGTTGGCGCGGTCATCGTCGAGAAAGGCGTGATCGTGGCCGAAGGATTTCATGATCGCGCCGGGGAAGAGCACGCCGAGGTCAACGCGCTGCGTTCTTTGGCGCGGAAGCCGATGCCCGGAGCGACGCTCTACGTGACACTCGAGCCCTGCTGCACCCACGGGCGCACGCCCCCGTGCACCGAGGCAATCATTGCCGCGGGAATTGCGCAGGTCGTGGTCGGAGCGACGGACCCCAATCCGGCTCACGCCGGCAAGGGTTTTGCCCTGTTGCGGGCCGCTGGGATTGACGTGATCCGGGGCGTGCTGGCGACGGATTGCGACGATCTGAATCTGATTTTCAATCGCTGGATTTCCACCAACCAACCCCTGTTTGCCGCCAAGGCAGCCGTGACCCTCGACGGGAAGGTGGCCACTCGCACCGGCGACTCCCAGTGGATCACGGGTGAAGCGGCCCGCGCCAACGTTCATCACTGGCGGCGCTATTTTCCGGCCATCGCCGTCGGCGCCGGGACCGTGTTGGCGGACAACCCCCGGCTCACGGCCCGGATCGATGGCGCGGAGTGGTGCCCCTGGCGCTTGGTCTTTGATGGTTTGCTGCGGAGCGTGCTCGATAAGTCGATGCCCCGGGTCTACACGGACGAATTTCGCGAGCGCACGATTGTCGTCACGACGGCGCATGGTGGGCTTGGCTATGTCCGAAAGCTTAATTCCCTCGGGGTAAAAACCTGGGTGATGCCCGGTCAGGCGACCACGGTGCGGCTGGCTGATTTTCGCCAGCGCTGCGCGAGCGAAGGCATGGCCGGGGTCTTTTTTGAGGGCGGCTCGCATTTGTTCGGCGAGTTGTTGCAAGCCCGCGAACTCGATTACCTCTTCAGCTACCATGCGCCGGTGTTGTTCGCGGATGACAAGAGCAAGTCGATCTTGCGCGGCCTGCGGACCGAATCTCTGGCCAACGCGGTGCGGCTGGAACGCGTGCGGCATGAAGTGCACGGTGACGACGCCTTGATCCGCGGTTTCGTGAAGTATCCCGAAAAGCTCAACATCGACGAGGCGGCGTTCAACCGGCGGAATCTCGGCGAATGATCATCCATCTGGCTTCGGGCAACGCACACAAGGTGCAGGAAATGCAGCGGCTGGCCGCTGCGCATGCCGCGACCGCGAGGCTCGGTGTGACCGTCAGTCCGGCGGCGAAGATGCCCGACGTCGTGGAGGATGCCGGCACCTTTGTGGGCAATGCGCGGAAAAAGGCGATGGCGCTGCAGGCCCGGCTGCCCGCGGGTTCATGGGTGCTGGCGGACGACAGTGGGATCTGTGTGGAGGCACTCGACGGCGCCCCCGGCGTGGAGTCGGCCTACTACGCCGGAACGCCCTCCGATCCCGCGGCCAATCTGCAGAAGCTGGCTCAGGTGATGCGCGGTGTGCCACCAGGACAGCGTGCGGCCCGCTTCGTTTGCGTGCTGGTGCTCCGCGGGCCCGACCGTTTGGAGCAGGTGTTCGAAGGGCGCTGTGCAGGCG
>JAUXOH010000335.1 GCA_030682505.1 Candidatus Didemnitutus sp.
CGATCCGACGCACTCGAACTCATCGACTGCACCTTCCAGCCGCGATCCTCCGCGTACCTCGTATACATGCGGTAAAGACTGGCCGCGAAAAGACTGGCCTCGTCGCCTCCTGCGCCGGCCCGGATTTCCATGACCGTGTTGCGGGAATCCGAGGGTTCGGGCGGAATCATCGCCAAGAGGATCGCGTCGTGGAGAGCCTGCTGGCGGCGCCCCAAGTCCGGCAGTTCCATTTCGGCCAATCCCCGGAGATCCGGATCGGCTTTCGGATCCTTGAGCAGCGCGGCATGCTCGACGATCTCGCGGCTGACCTTCTCGTGCTCGCGATATGCTTCCACGAGTGCGCGCGTGCGTTGCTGTTCCCGGGTCGTCTCGGCCGCCCGACGACCGTTGGCGTAAAAAGACGGCTCTGCCATCTGCGCGTCGAGTTCGTCGAGGCGGTGTTGAAACGGAGCGATCTCAGGCAGTTGATCCATACAAAGGTGCAGAAGGGAAATTGCGAATTGCGTCAGCCGCGGCAAGCAGCTTGGTTGACAGCCAATTAGGCTCGGCCTCCGCCGCCTAGTAAAACACTTCTGCGATGGCTTCTCCGCTTTTCACTCAAAACATCGTCGCCTGCATCTGGGACTTCGACAAGACTCTTATTCCTTCCTACATGCAGGCGCCGCTCTTCCAACGCTACGGCGTGGACGAAGCGACATTCTGGATGGAAACCAACGCCCTGGCCGAGAACTACCGGCGGCGAGGTTATCACATCGCGCCGGAAATCAGCTACCTCAATCACCTGCTCACCTACGTTCTGGCCGGCCCGATGGCCGGGCTGAACAACAAGATTCTGCGCGAGTGCGGCGGCGACATCAAATTTTACCCCGGCCTCCCTGAATTCTTCAACTCATCCCGCCAATGGGTGAAGGCTCGCCCGGAATACACCAAGCACGAGATCGTGCTTGAGCACTACATCGTCAGCACGGGACTTGCTGAAATGGTGCGCGGCAGTTCGATCGCTCCCTTTGTCGATGGAATCTGGGCCTGCGAGTTCATTGAGAACCCCCTGCAGCCCGGCTTTTTGAAGCAAAAGGAGTTCAACCTCGAGGCATCTTCCGAAATCGCCCAGATCGGCGTGATGATCGATAATACCACCAAGACCCGCGCAATCTTCGAGGTCAACAAGGGCACCAACCGGAACGCGGCAATTGACGTGAACGCCAAGGTTTCGCCTGAGGACCGCCGCATCCCGCTGCAGAACATGATTTATATCGCTGACGGCCCGAGCGACGTTCCGAGCTTTTCTGTTGTAAAGAAGGGTGGCGGTAAGACTTACGCCGTCTACAATCCTGCCGTTCGAGCCGAATTCGAGCAAAACGATCGCCTCCGCCACACGGGCCGCATCGATCACTACGGTCCGGCCGATTATTCGGAAAACAGTCAAACCGCGACGTGGTTGCACCTGCAGATCGAGAAGATTTGTGAGCGCATTGTGTCTGATCGCGAAGGCGCGATGGCCCAACGGGTCGCCCGCCCCCCTCGCCATCTCAATTCCACCCCGGAAGAGGAAGCAGCCAAAAAGGCGGCAACATCGCCGAAGCAGTCGAGCTTCCTCGAATAGGCTCTCCGTCAAAAAAAGAACGCCGCCCACTCGGGCGGCGTCTTTACTATGGCCAAGGAAAGGAACCGGGGACGTTAAGGCAGCTAAGGCAGCAGCGCGAACTGCGGGTGCGCCATGGTGCTGAGGGCAAAGAGCGGTTTCTCCAGGGAAAGGCGCGGGGCAACTGGGGTCTTGTCGGTAAAGACCGTGGGCTCATAGAGCGGTTCAGCCGTCGCAATCGTGAAACGCGGCGCTGCAGGCTCCAGCGAGAAGCTTACCATGGTTTTCGCAGCCGATTGGTCGCGCCGCTTCACCGCAGGCACCGTTTGCGCCAGCGCGGCTTTTTGGCTGTGCTGCATTTCGACCAAATTTTGCACGCGCTCGGCATAATGATAGGTCACCATCGGAACTCGTCCGTTCTTGACCGCGCCCAAGCCACAATTCCACGCCATCGCGATATTGTAGATGCTCGGGTCGATGCCGGCGCTAACCAAGCCCTGCTTGATCCACTCGTAGTGCCGAATCGCCACCTCGTCGGCGTGATCACGCACGACAGCCAGATGAAACGACTTCTTGGTATGAAGACGCCACGTATTGGGCATGAACTGATAGGGTCCGAGTTCGCCCTTCGAACCACGACGAGCGTGATTGGTGGGATTCTCGACCCAATTGATTGCCCGGAGAGTCTCGGCACGCTCAGAAGCCGCGAAGGCCGGCAAGATGCCGCCTAGCGCGAACCAAAGAACAGAAACTGAAAGGATATGTTTAATCACTGAAGGGACGGACAAAGAGCCGATGCACTGTTCTGACAAGGTGCATTTTGTTATGTGCCTTTTACAATGAGCGCCAATTTGGCGCTGTCTTTACACTCCCTTCCACAAGTCGCTTGTTAGAAGCGGCAGGGGTGCGCCGTTGTTGCCTAATTCAAGTGCGAAGAAATCTTTCTTCTGGCTAATACCCCTACCGGCCAACCCGGCGCAGCTGGTCCGCTGAGGAGTGAACCGTCCCGTGCGCAAGGGCCGGGACTGCCGAGCGACCGCCGCGTCCCGGCGGCAATCGTTAGATCAATCGCTTGATCGCCTCGCGCCCCGCTTTGCTGGCGACGACAAAAATGTGCTGTTCGTCCGCCCACGCGACCGCGCTGGCCCCAATCCCATCGCGAAACGTGAGCTGGAGCTTTTCTGCAACGACCGGAAAATCTGCAACTCTCGCGACGTAGCAGTGAAACCACTTTCCATCACGCGAGAAGCAGACCTCGAGCATATCTCGGCCCTCAAAACTAATCGTGCGGCACCC
>JAUXOH010000344.1 GCA_030682505.1 Candidatus Didemnitutus sp.
CCCGGATGCCTTCGATGGAGGCGACTTCCCGCTCCAGCGGTTCCGTGATCTTCGCTTCCACGACCTCGGCCGATGCTCCGCGGTACCGCGTTTCCACGCTGACCACCGGAGAGTCAATCAGCGGATACTCCCGCACGGGCAGGCGCGAAAAGCTGAGGACACCCACCAGCACCACCAAGATGGAGGCGACCAAGGCAACAACCGGACGCCGAATCGAAATGTCGGAAAGGATCATGGCTTAATCACCGATGCGAAATTCGGCCCGCAGTGGGCGGGGTTCCAATTTTGCCCCGGGATAGAGAATCAACGCCCCCACCCCGGAAGCGACAATCTCCTGCCCCTCTTCCAACTCGCCTTCCTTGGTTGGTGAAATCTCAACCAATCCCTTTTCCCGCAGCCCCAATTGCACGGAGACAAATTGCGCCACCTTGTCGGCCCCCTGCTCACGCACGACGATGACTTGGGCGCCGCGCGCCGTCGCCAGAATGGAGCCTTCCGGCACGGTCAACGCGCCGCGCCGAACTTGAAGCACAATCTCAATGTTGGCGAACATCCCCGGCTTCAACCCAACCACCGCCGCGTCGAGAAATCCCTTCACCTGACTGGAACGCGTCGATCGATCGATGATCGAGGAAACAAAATACACTTCGCCCGGGGCGCGGGCCTCTCCCCTGGGCGTCTGTGCCCGCATGGTAAAACTCGAGCCCGGCTTGACCCGCTCAACGAAGCGCTCAGGGACCTGAAACTCAATCTTCAGCCGGCTTAAATCATCAAGCGTGGTGATCACCGTGGCCGCCGTGATGTAATCGCCGGGTGAAATCGTGCGCGCGCCGACAATCCCGTCGAAGGGAGCCTTGATTTCCAGCTTGTCGAGGCGCACGCGCAACAAGCGCAACTCGGCCTCCACCGTCGCGTGCTCCGAGCGAACTCGATCCAACTCCGCTTGGGACATCGAGCGGGCCTGCGCCAAGTCTTCGCTCCGCTTGAGATTGAGCTCGGCCAGGCCGTAGCGCGCCTCGGCTTGACCCAGTTGCGCCCGGAGCTCGTCGTCCGCGATGCGGACCAAGACGTGTCCGCCCGAGACATGTTCGCCTTCGAAAAAGTTCACCGACCGCACTTGGCCCGAGAGTTCGGCACGGATTTGAGCCGTTTCATTGGGGGCCAAGGAACCCACCAACGAGAGCGATTCCACCAAGTCCCGCCGACTGATCTTCACGACCTCGACCGGCTGCTTTTGCGTCCCAGCGGCCCGGCCCGCCGTCGCGGCAGTGGACGTCGGCTTTTCGCCGCAACCGGTGAGAAGAAGCGCAATGGCTATTGCGCCAAAAGGAAAGGAGCGAAACAGGGGCGACATCGCCCGCAAGCTCGGGGATATCTTCTTGGCGCGCAAGTTGAATGCGCGCCCCGGTTCTAGCCCGTCACTTTCGCGTAATCCGCGGCCGTGAGCAACCCGTCCGCCTCGGCGGGATTGGCCAGCTTCACCTTGAGCATCCAGCCGCTTTCGTAGGGAGATTGGTTGAGGATCTCCGGGTTGGCATCAAGCGCTTGATTGACCTCGAGGACAGTGCCGGAAACCGGAGCGTAGACGTCTGACGCTGCTTTGACCGATTCCACGACTCCAAAAGCCTCGCCCGCCTTGAGCGCGGATCCGACCTTCGGCACCTGCACGAAAGTAATGTCACCCAAGCTATTTTGCGCGTAGTCACTGATTCCGATGGTGGCCGTGCCGTCGCCGGCAACCTTCAGCCATTCGTGGGACTTCGCGTATTTCAGATCGGACGGGATGTTGCTCATAGGAAAGTCAGTTCTTTTTTAGGGTGACGAAAGGCGGTTTGACCAGTTGCAAATTCATCTTCGTGCCCCGCAGGTCCACCCAAAGGGGCAGCTTGGCCGCCACGGAGTCGACGAGGGCGGAACCGATTGCTTCGTTCAGGATCGGCGAGAGCGTGCCGGAAACGACCCGCCCCACCTCGACTCCTGTCTCATCGAACACCGGCGTCTCCGCACGGACAATCCTGCGATCGCCGGTCTTGAAATAGACGATTTTTTTGGCCGGTCCCCGCTCTTTTTCAGCCTTCAGCACGTCCGAGCCGAGAAAGCTCCCCTTGTCGAACTTCACCACCCAGCTCAGACCGGCCGCAATCGGGTTGATGTGTTCGGTAATCTCGTGGCCATAAAGCGGAAATCCCGCCTCCAGCCGAAGCGAATCGCGGGCCCCCAGACCGGTCAGTTCCAACCCGAGCGGCTTGCCGGCGGCGACGACCGCCTCGGCCAGACGCTCTCCCGCCGCGGTCGGGCAATAAAGTTCGATTCCGTCCTCGCCGGTGTAACCGGTGCGGCTGATCAGGCAGGGCACTCCTGCCACCTCGCCCTCGACAAAATGGTAGTATTTGACCTCGGCCAGAACCGTGGCGGTGAGGGTTTGAATGATCTCCACCGCCCGGGGCCCTTGGATCGCGAGCTGCGCGTAGTCCGCCGAGCGGTTGGTCACGGTGCAATTGAAACCCTTGGCTTGCTCCTCCATCCACGCGATATCCTTGGCGATGTTACCGGCGTTAATGCAGAGGAAATAGTCGTCGGAACCCCGCATGTAGACGAGGAGATCGTCGACCACCCCACCGTGGGGATAGCACATCACGGTATAAAGCACGCGACCGGGAAAGAGTTTGCTGCAGTCGTTGGTCACGAGGTGTTGCAGGAACTTGAGCGCCTCCGGCCCCTTGACGTCGGCTTCACCCATGTGGCTCACATCAAAGAGCCCCGCACATTGCCGCACGGCCTTGTGCTCCTCCAAAATGGAGCGGTATTGCACCGGCATGTCCCAACCGGCGAAATCCACCATTCGGCCGCCCGCGCGACGATGAAATGCGTTCAACGGGGTGGTCTGGGGGACGCTCATCCCGGCAAGCTAGTCGCTCCCATTTCCCCCCCGCAAGGCATCTTTCCCGGGCCGGCACGGAATAAAGGCCGCGCGCCAAGGTTAAAAGAAATTGGGTTCAAGGCCCGCTCCGACGGTAGTGTGCGGTATGGTCCTGTTTTTCGTGGCAGCTCTGTTCACCATCGTGGTTTCGTTTCTGTGCTCGCTGACCGAGGCGCTGATTCTCAGTTCCACCACGGCTGAGATTGAGGCGTTGAAACGGGTCAACCCGACCCGCGGGGCGCTCTTGGCCGAGTTTCGCCATAACCTCGACAAGACCATCTCCACCATTCTGACCCTGAACACCATTGCCAACACCCTTGGGGCAACAGTGGTCGGCGCCCTGGGAACCGAGATTTTCGGAAACGCCGCCCTCGGTCTCATCTCCGGCGGCCTGACCTTTGCAATTCTCATTTTTGCCGAGGTGATTCCGAAAAACCTCGGGGTGGTCTATCGCACCCATCTGCAGCCGCACGTCGTCTATCCCCTCCGGTGGGCGCAAACGGGCCTGATGCCGATCATCTGGTTCTGTCAGCATGTCGTTCGCTTTGTCATCCCTCAGCAGGTCAACATCCATGCGGCGGACCGGGAAATCATCCTGCTCGCGGAAAAGGGCGCGAAGGACGGCACACTCTCTCGGAGTGAGTC
>JAUXOH010000350.1 GCA_030682505.1 Candidatus Didemnitutus sp.
GGGAAGTTGAGCGCATAGAAACTCCCGTCAACCACCGCCGCGCCGTAATCGCTCCTCTTCCTCAACCACGAATAGCCCGCCACAATCTCGTAACGCGCCGCCCGCCTTATCGCGATGAACTCAACTCCCGTCGTGCGAACATCCACGGGATTCGCCGTGCGCGCGATCACGCCTTGGCGAAAGGTCCAGTCGACAAGGTGATCATCCTCCCGGCGGAAAAGGGCCGCCGCCAATTGCCAACCGGCCATCTCCCCGCGCATGCCAAATTCCAAATTGCGCGATTCGGTCCGGTCAAGGTTCGCATTCCCACGGAAAAGCCCGGCCGCGGCGTTTGAGTTGAGCGCGGTATAGGTCGGCAACTGGGTTGCCTCGGAAAACTCTCCGTAGATGGTCCAATTGGAATCAACGCGCCACTCGACTCCGGCCAAGGGCGAAAATGCCGACGGATTGCGGTTCGAATGATCTAAGCTGGCGCCAGCGCGCGCCGTGATGGCGTTAACCGTCAATTCCGGCACCAGCGTGACCTTGGTCAGCGTGCGGCTGGAATAGCGTCCGAAGGTCAGCGCCGTGGATTCCAATCGGTCACTCGAAACATCCGCGGAGTAGTTCAACACCAAGGCAGGTAATTGTTGGATGCCATTGAGCGACGCTCCGCGCAGCCAGGTGGTATGCTGAAACGGATTTGAAGCACCGGGCACCGCCCGGTTGAATTCGTAATCATCCTTGTTGCGCCGATAGAACAGTGCCGCGGCAAATTCGTTCCCCCGAGCATCGCGCCATTGGTGGTTCAGCGCCACAAGCACCGTCTGCAGGTTCTCGGTTTCATTGAAACCGAAGGGCGTGTAGAGGTTGGGCCAGCCAAAAAATTTCGCTTGGTAGCCGGCAAAGAGATCAGTTTGCCCCACCGGTCCCCTCCATTGCAAGCGCGCGCCGATCCGATCAAAGTCATGGTCGCCAAACGGGACGCTGCCCTCTGATTCGGAGCGAGCGACTTCAAGATCGGCGCCCAGAATGTGCCCGTCACCCACCTTCCGAACGGCTCCCTGGTAGAACGATTGTCGATTGTAGGCGTGATTGCCAAACGCAGCGCTCAATTCGCCCCGCAACTCGATGGGACGCCAACCATACGAGATCGTGCCAACCCCAGCGTTGAATCCGCTCGCCGCGTTGGCGAGGCCAGTAACCACCGCCGGGGGCAGGAGCATGGCCGGGGCGATCGGAAGTTCGACGAGGTAATGCCCGGTTTGCGGATCGCTCAAGGCTGCTGCCCCAATCCTGAATCCCGTGTTTTCGAAAATCCCGCCGCGAATCGCGACATCCGCCTGCGCTTCGGCGAGATTTCTTCCTTGCACGTCGACCCGTGGTTCGAAGCGCAAACCCGATACCGGCATGTCGATCGTGCCCGCCGAGCTTTGATTGGCCACCCGCGAGGAGAGGACGACGAAGTTCGGCAGAGTCGTTTGTGCGTCGATTATTCCTGTTCCGCCAATTCCGGCCAGGACCGCGAAAACCAAGCGAATGGAGATACTAGGCAACGAAAAAAGTTTCATGGTTAATTTGACGAACATACAACGTTAACCAACAAGCCAAAAAAACCTCCATCTTAAACCGGCGGTGAAAAGTGGGTCGATCAGGCGTCTCCGTCGCTTCCAATTGCCTCGACCGGACAGCCTTCCAAGGCCTCGGTGCACATGGCAATCTCTTCTTCGGTCGTCGGCTGCTTATGCACGAAGGAATACCCGCCCTCATCATGGCGGGTGAAAAAATTCGGCGCGGTCTCGCGGCAAAGATCACAATCAATGCACTGCTGATCGACGTAGAATTTGCCCTGAGCGTTATCAGTCCACTTCTCTGCTTTGTTGGCCATTTGGCGCATTCAACGACTATCAACCTGACTGTCAAGCGAGGCTCTGCTGCTCCGACGTCATGCTCGACGCTAGTTTGCCTCAGAGCGGACGCGGGGCTTGTATTTGGAAGTTCGCCACGTAAGTTGCCGACAATGCTGTCAGACCGCTCCTACATGCGTTCAGATTACCCGCGTCAGATCACGTCTGCACTTACCTGGATTATCTGCGCGACTCTCGCGGGTTCGATTATTCAGTTCGCCGCTTCCCGCTGGTTTGGCAGTGGTGCTGTGAGCGCGCTTTTTGCGCTCAGTCCTGGGGGCATTTCGCACGGGCGCATTTGGACCTTGGTCAGCTACACGCTGCTGCATGACGGTATTTTCCATCTGTTGCTCAATTGTCTGGGGCTTTTCCTGATTGGGCGCGAAGTCGCACCGCTCTTGGGTTCGAGTCGGTTTTTTCAATTCTATGCGGGCGCGGCTTTGCTGGGCGGAGTCTGTTGGTTGGCGGCGCACTCTTGGGGTTCCACCCCGCCGGCCCTCGTGGGCGCATCGGCAGCCGTCGCGGCGATTTTCATCTTTTTTGCCTGCGTCTATCCCGAACGCGAAATCACCTTTTTGCTCTTTCTGGTGCTTCCCGTGACGTTAAAGCCCAAGTATATCGCTTGGGGATTGCTGGGGTTGGACGGCTTGGGGTTCCTTTTCAGTGAGTTGCCCGGTGGCGGTTTTGCCACTGGCATTGCCCACTCAGCCCACCTCGGAGGAATGCTCGCAGGCTGGCTCTACTTCCGCTTCGTATTTGCCAACCGCGGTTCTGACCGCGCCGCTGGTTTCCCGAAACTCTCATTGCCCGCTTGGTTGCTTCGGCCCAAGTCAACGAAACCCTCGGTGCCCCCGTCTCAAAAGTCCAACTCCGGGCCCGGTCCGAAGAAGGACCTCCGCGCGGAGGTCGATCGCATTTTGGATAAAATCAATAGTCGGGGATTTGGTGCGCTGACCAACGAAGAAAAGCAGGTGCTCGACGATGCCAAAGATCTGATCAGCCGCCAGTGATGCTAGACTCCCCTCTCCTTCGGTCGATATACGGCAACGGTCGCCTTGGTTGCCCACCAGGCGTACTTGTTGTGATTTTCGCCAGATCCGATGAAATAGGAAACAAAACGCCATTCTAGGCGACTAACCAATTCTCATGTCCCCACGCTCAATTTTTCGCTCGTTACTGCTCTTCCTCTTTCTCCCGCTGGCGGTCAGCGCGAACGACCGGGACTATTCGACCAACCCCCTCATGCAGAATGAGGTGCGCACGCTCAAGCAGATGCTGGACTACGTGCACTTCAACCGCAACGCGGTGAAGCAAGGCGACTACCCCAAGCTGATCACCGACTACATGGCCCTGCTCGATCCCCAGCGCCTTTACTTTACCAGCGGAGATGAGCAATCCCTCCGGCGGCT
>JAUXOH010000360.1 GCA_030682505.1 Candidatus Didemnitutus sp.
CTACGTCACCGAATTTTCCGACGGGAAACTCTTTGCTCCGCCACCCGTTACCCCGCACGTCGGCAAGAAGGCGGACGAACATGGCGAGGACCACGACCCGGTGGATTTCCCGGATGCCCCCGCACCGGTGGCCGCATCCGCCAAGCCAGCTCCCGCCAAGGCGGCGAAAGTTGAGGTGGCTGCAGTCGCGCCCGTCGAGTCCGTCCCAGAGCCTGCCGCTCCGGTTGACGAGGCTCCGGTTCCCGCTGCCCCGGTGGCCGAAAAACCTGCTCCGGCGCCAGAACCGGCTGCCGAACCCGCGGCTGAGCCTCCAGCGAGCGAAGCGACCAAGCCGGAAGGCCAAGCCTGATCATTTCAAGCCCGCTCCTCCGAGCGGGCTTTTTCTTGTCCAACCGGCGAAGATCGACCCGCTTCCCGCGAGGTTTGGCCTTGGCATTGCGTCCCGAGCCAGCGCCGCACGGCTCAGCGCAGCACCAAGTGATGCCGGCACGTCGCCGGTTGGTCCGTCGCCGCCTCTTCGTCGACGAGGGAAAGCGTCAGGTGGAGTGCGTTGGCTGGGAGCCAAGCGGCGATTTTCTCCGGCCACTCGACCGCCAACACCCACGGACTGATCAGAAATTCATCGAGCAGCAGCGCTTCGATTTGCCGCTCATTTTCGAGCCGATAGGCATCGAGATGAACCAACGTCCGCGCCGCTCCGCGGTAGATCGAGTAAATGGCAAAGGTCGGGCTGGTGATCTGCTCGGGCACCGCCAGTCCGCGGGCCAGCCCCTGCACAAAGGTGGTTTTGCCCACGCCCATGTCGCCGTGCAGGGCGAGCGTGGTGTCGGGCGGGAGGGTGGGCGCGAAGATGGCCGCGAGCGCGCGGGTTTCCTCGGCCGAACCGGTCGTGATCCCGGCGCGAAGCTGTGCAGTGATGCTCACGGAGGTGATTCGGTCCGGCGCGCTCAGGCGTCGCGGAGATGCTCGTAGCCGCTGAAATTGGAGAGCTGCACCGCGCCTTCGGGCAGGCGGTCTTTCTGGGCGAAGGTGCCGATGAGGGAAAGGCGGAGCCGGGGGAAACGGCGCTTCCAAGCGCGCTCGAATTTCCGCAGGTCGGCCCGATAGCAAACGACAATCAGGAGTTCGTAGTCCTCTCCGTCGCCGAGGGCGTGAAAGAGCGGGGTTTGCTTGGTGACTGCGGCGCATTTGCGAGCTGCGGCGCTGATGGGAATGGAGGTGGCGCACAGCGCCGGGGCCAGACCGGCCGGGGTGAGGGAGTGCAGGTCCTTCGCGAGCCCGTCGCTGACGTCCATCATGGCGCAGATATCACGCCGCCGGGCCAACCAGACGCCTTCGGCCAGGCGGGGTACGAAGTTGTGGTGCCGGCCGAGCAGCGAGCCGCCGAGCGTGCCGGTGACAAAGATCCGGTCCCCGGGCATCGCGCCGCCGCGGGTGATGATGCGATTGCCCGCCGCTTCCCCATGGAGGGTGAGAAACGCGCCGAAGAATCCGACCGGGCCTTGGGTGATGTCGCCCCCAACAATCTTGACGTTGAACCGGTGGGCGGCAGCGGCGAGGCCGCGGTAAAAATCGCGCAGCCACGCGATGCGGGTGTTGGCGTCGAGGGCGAGTGAGACGACTGCCGCGAGCGGGCGACCCCCCATGGCGGCAATGTCGCTCAGGTTGCGTTTGAGAAGTTTGGCGCCCACCGCCCGCGGCGACAACGTCTCGTCGAAATGCTGGCCGTAGATCACCGGGTCCGTGGTGATGAGCATGGCTTTGCCCGACGCGCGCACCACCGCGCAGTCATCGCCCATGCCGAACGGGGCCGCCGGGGAGGTCTTGCCCAGCCAGCGCTTGATTTCCGGCAGCAGCCTTTGTTCGCCCAAGGCGGCGACGGATTCAGCGCGAATCGAGGTGAAAGGATTCATGTTCCGGGAATACCCGCCAAGACCACCAGGGTGGTGTTCAGGTTGAAAAGACCGTGAGCGATGATCGGGACGCGAATGTCGCCCGATTGCTCGAACGCGATGGCCAAGGCCGCGCCGAGCAGGGCGAGCGGCACAAAGCCCGCCAGGTTGCCGTGGAGGGCGCCAAACAACATGCCACTGACCACGAGGGCGATCCCCCGTCCGAAGCGTTGCCGGCAAAAGCGGAAAATCACGCCGCGAAAGAGCAGTTCTTCGTTCAACGGAGCCACGACACAGGCAACAAACAGCATGGCGATGAGGACGAGGGGCGACTCCACCTTGCCAAAGATGGCGATCAAATCCTGCGGGGCATCGGAAAATCCCAGGGCCCGCAACAGCGCGGTCCAGCCCAAGCTCGTGAGCGTCAGGGCCGGCAGGGCCAGCAGCAGCGTCACGAAGCTCCGCTTCAGCAGGGCGCGCGGTTCGAGCCGGTGCTCCCGCGTGAGACGCGGCGGCTCGGCGCCAAAGTCCTGCTGCAGGCGACGCCGGAAAAAATAGAACAGCGGCCAACCGAGGAGCGCCGTGCCGTGAAAGCCCAAGCCGTAGAGCGCAACTTCCAAACCGGTCCGATCCGGGGAGCCCGCGACCAGATCACTGAAAACGCGAACGGCCAAGCCTTGGCCGATCATGCCGCACAGCACGATGGCGAGAGCGAGCAGCACCGCTTCGTGTCCGCTGATCGACCAGTGGGAAATCCGATACCGGCCAAAGACCACCGCCCGAGATTCCGGCAGCGAAAGGGCGCGGGCCAGCATCCATGCGCCCAGCAACAGCAGGAGCAATTCAATCGCGAT